>CANIFK010000129.1 GCA_947466555.1 Acidobacteriota bacterium
ACAAATACGGGAACCGGAAATCCCCGTCCTCACTCGCCACCGCCGCCCGGAAATGGTCCCCCATCCGCTCCCCGTACGCCCGCCCGCTCGGCAGTCCCGCAATCTGCGACCCCGCCAATCCAGCCATCGCGTGCAACTCCCCCGTCCACGGTCCACCGGCCAGTAGCAACCGCTCCGCCAAAGTAGCCGCAAACCCCGCGCCAAACACGTCAAACGCCCACCGGCAAATCCGCACCGCCTCCTCCCCCGTCCCGTCCACCCAGACCTCCGCCAACTCCGATGCCGACTCCGCCACCGGAGCCTCATTCCCTCCGTCCGCCGCGATGCTCTCCGCTCCCACCAAAGCCCCAAAGCGCCGCAGCGTCCGTTCAATCCGTTCCCGGTTCAACCGTCCCACCACCGTCGTGGCCGCATATTCCCCATCCACCCCAATTACCACTCGCAGCCGCGCCCCCATCAACACAAACAACGGCTGGATCAGATACAGCGACTCACAATCCACCCCAAAGACATTCGGAATAAATAGGGTGACCTGTCCCGCCATCCGCTCCGCCGCAAACCCGGCAATCGCATACAGCAACGGCCGCGGCTGCAAACTCGGGTAAGTCAGCGAAGCCGGCGTCGAGCTCCCGCGCCCCTCCCCGCAAAACTCAGCTGGAAATGAAGCCCCGGCCCCCAACAGCGTCCGCATCCCATGCCATGGCACCGGCACCGCCCCCTGCGGAGGCAACACAAAACTCGCAGCCGGAGCATCAGAAAGCGGCAAGCCACCGAGGCGCGTAATCAATTGAAGTTGAACGGGCATAGCAGAAGGGGTCTGCCAAGCCATGCGGATAAACCGGGCTGTCCGGCTAACTCACTCTTCCGTTTCTGACCCCGCAATATACCGTCGCAACCAAGCCTCCGCCATCCGCAACTCCCGCGTCACCGTCGCCGTGCCGATCTGCAACGCTTCGGCGATCTCCTCCCCCGTCATCCCGCCAAAATACTTCATCTCCACAATCTTCGCCTTCCGCGGAAACAGCTTGTCTAACGCCGTCAGCGCTTCGTCCAACTCAATCAACCCCGACTCTCTCGCAGGCAGCCCCATCGCCCCGTCGTTCAACTGCGTAACCGCGTTCCCCCCGCCCCGTTTCGCCGCCCGGAACTTACGTGAATGGTCGGTCAGAATCTGCCGCATGATATGGCTGGCAAAGGTCAGAAAGTGCGTCCGATTCTCCCAGCTCTGCGCCGCCGAACCGATTAGCTTCATATAGGCTTCATTGACCAGCGCCGTTGGCTGCAACGTATGTCCCGCGCGCTCGGACCGCAACCGCGCCGCCGCCACCTTCCGCAGTTCGCGGTACAGAATCGGAATAATCTCATCGGCCGCCTCCGGCCGCCCCGATGCCCAATCCACCAGCAACTTTGTAAGTGGCTCGTTCTCTTCCATTTCAACTAGAATAGCCCTTCCGCAATCCAGGCAGGACGCGCCGAATGTGCATCCCCATCGCGAACGCCGCAAACCCGGCCCACCCCGCGACTCCGAGGCTCGCGAACATCGAAATGAATACGGCGGCCATCCCAATTCCAATTCCCGCGCCAATCACCGATGCCCAACTCCCCCGCCACGTCGAAGCCGGCAGCCACCCAAGCTGCCGGTCAATCCACCGTCCCACACAAAACCAAATTCCAACCGTCACCGCCACCAGCCACAACGCCAGCAAGCCGACGACCAGCATTCCAAGCCAGCTATCCCAATTCACGTCGATGTTTGTTCGCCGCGTAAACGGTAAAAACGCCAAGCCGATCGCCGGCAAATTGACAGCTTTATAAACCTCCATCACCCTTTCCGGCGTCTGCGAGATCGAGATGCGATCGCTGGCCGGCCGTTGTAAATCCCGCTCATTCAGCGCCCACGGCACACACACCGCCACGGTCGCCAGCGCCATCAATGCGCTCAGCACAATCCGCCATCCCCGCCGTCGAAGAAATGCCACGAACCGATTCTACTCGATGGCGTACCCCCAAAAAACAGCAAAAATGGGCCCTGTGGAAAACTCAGTCACAAGGCAAATCACTTTTTTTCATTTTTTATAAAGCCAATGCCATCATACGGTTACCACCGTTTTCGAAAAACGCTTGGCTGCGTTTCGTTGCAGAACGCCTGCTAGCGTAAGAGTAGCAACGAATGGGTTTGCACCCGCTCGCCTTACCAAAGGCCGGCGGGTTTTTTGTTTTCCGGAGGCCGTTTCATGCGTTGGTTGAAACTGTGGACGATTCTTGTCCACTTCACTCTCTTACTTTTTGTCTCGGATCGGGTCATCGCGGCGCCCGCGTTGACGACGATCCAGGACACACTCTACAAAGCCGATGGCACTCGCTTCAATGGCGTTGCCTATATCGAATGGAACTCGTTCCAGGCGTCGGATGCCTCGGCTGTAGCCACTTCCAGTGTCGTGGTGCCTATCGCCGATGGCGTCCTGCGCGTTCGTCTGGTTCCGACCAGCAACGCCAGCGCCGGCGCTCACTACTTTGTCCGCTATCATGCTGACGGCAAAGTACAATTCACCGAAACCTGGAACGTGATCCCGTCGTCGACGCCAGTCGCTCTCGCGGCTGTCCGCGTCGCCGCCGGTACGTCGACCGGTGGCACCACAACGCCGCCGCCGACCCTCACCGTTCCCGACATCACCGGCCTGGCCGAAGAACTGGCCAACCGGCCCGTCAAAGGCTTCGCCTACGCCACCGACCGGATTCTCAAATCCGGCTCCACCGGCGCGCTCGAAACCGTCCAGGGCAATCTCACCGATTGCATCCGCGTCGACGGAACTTCCGGGCCGTGCGGTACCGGCGGCGCCGGGTCCAGCGGGCCCGGCTTCGTCGACCAGGAGGTGCCCACCGGCGCCATCAACGGGTCGAACGCCGTCTACACGCTCAGCCAGGCGCCCAGCCCGGCCGCCAGCTTGCAGCTCTACCGCAACGGCGTGCTCATGAAGCTGAACGTCGATTTCACTCTTTCGGGCGTTACCGTTACCTTCGGTAGCCTCTCGATTCCGCAAACCGGCGACCTTCTGCTGGCCTCCTACCGGCTGGCCACCGTGGGTGGCGTGATCGGCCCAATCCAGGCCGCCGACATCGCCGTCGGCGTCATCAGCGATTACAACGTCGCCTCCGCCGCCGGGATCGCCGAATCCAAACTGGCGCTCAACTACCCGACCCATTCCAACGCCTACGACCCGTCGGCGAACGAAAAGGCGGCTTTGAGCGGCAGCGCCGGCGCGCCATCGGCCGCCAACAAATACGTCACCAGCCAGGACGCCCGCATGACCAATGCCCGTCCGGCGCTGAGCCATTCGCTCCTCTCCACGGAGCATGCCGATACCACCGCCGCCACCGTACAACGGGGCGATCTGGTCATCGGATCCAACGCCACCGGGAGCCCGAAATGGGCACGCCTGCCGCTCGGCGCGGCCAACCGGTGCCTGGTCTCGAACGGTGCCGACGCGGTCTGGAACACCTGTCTTTTCACAGGGTTCCGGACGGCGTCCATTCCGTTCACCGGCGTCGACGGCACTTTGGAGGAATCGCCCATGTACTTCATCTGGGACAACTCCAACCGCCGCCTGTCGGTCGGGAGCAACCTGAACGCCTCCACCCTATCCGTCCACGACGGCGGGGCGAATGGCTCGACGACGCTCACCGTCCGCGCCGGCCACGGCCAGGGCACTACCGTGCTGCAAACCTGGCAGAACGCGGGCGGCCTGGAGCAGGCCAGCATCGGCGCCGATGGCGTCATCGCCGTCAAGTCCGTGGAGGCGGTTTCCAGCGTCACCCGCGCGGCCTGGCGGGAAGCCGGCACCACCACCGATCCGACGTCGCGCACCGATGGCGACTCCTGGTACAACACGACCGATAAGACCAGGAAAACCTTCGCCGGCGGCCGGGTGAACACCACGCCGCAGGTCCTCTGCTCGGCGGGCGGCACGGTGACGACGGCGACCGCGGTCGCCTCGCTCGGCACCTGCTCCATCCCGGCCGGGGTTCTCAATCCCGGGGACCGGTTGGCCATCCGCGCCACCTGGCTCCACGACGGTCCAGCGGCCTACGTCGTCCGCTGGCGCTGGGGCGCTTCCACCATCGGGGAAGCCACCGTTCCGGGCACCGTGACGCTCCTCGATCAGAAGGGCGAAGCGGCGGCCTACGCAACGGGCGCTGTGATCGATATCGACGCCAAAGGGGCGGCCGGCTTCGCCGGCACGCCCGTGATCGTCGATTCGAATCAGCCGTTCGGCTCCGGCATCACTGTTGGCTTTGAAGGCAACGTGACGGCCGGCACCGATAACTTGCGGCTGGTGCAGTTTACCGTGGTCCGGTACCCGGCCCAGGTGAACCCGTAAGGCCTACTTTTTGGCCTTGTTTGTGCGTGCGGTGGAGGGCGGAACCACGCCCTTCACCCGCATGTATCCCACCATATTCCCGTAGTGCGCATTCAGGTTGGCAATGTAGCTGATCATCACGTCCACCGCCACCACTTTCTTGTTTCCCGCCTGCACTTCTTCCAGCGCTTTTGCGTCCGTCAGCCCGTCAAACACCTTGTCACAGTGCGCAAAAGACGCGGTTATTGCATCAGAAATCGCCTTTTTGCCCCTGTTTTGCACCCCATTTACACCGGTATTTTTGGGTGCCGACTGGCCCACGATCTGCGAACACATCCGATAGTTCATGTCGGCGGTGTGCTCCAACCAGTCCCCAAACGAGCGCTGATCGGGCGTCAGGCGAAAGGGCATATCCGCTTCCGCCATTGCTTCTGCCGATTCGGTGAAGTTCAGTTTCTGGGTGTTGTATTTGGCCTTGAACGAAGCCGTGATGGGGTCGGCGGCGGTCAGGGCGAAGGGCACGAATAGGGCGCAGAAGAGGAGTCGCATGGGACTAGCTTACTCCTCATCGCCGACTTCATCCAGCCAATCGGGCCGCTTCAGGACTTCGCGCGGGCGGCTGCCATCCGGAGGCCCGATGATGCCATCGCGGTACATCATGTCCAGAATGCGGGCGGCGCGGCCGTAACCCAAACGAAGTCGGCGTTGCAGCACGCTGGTGGACGCTTTGCCCAGTTCGCAGACGGCGCGAACGGCGTCCTGGTAGCGGGGATCTTCTTCACCCGACGGAACGGCATCGCCATCGCCATCGTCATCGCTACCCTCTTCGTTCGGCGGGGCCATGAGGAAGCTCTGGTCGTAATCGGGCTGGGCCTGGTTCTTCCAGTTCTCGACAATGGCGGCGGTTTCGTCTTCGGAGACATAGGCGCCGTGGACGCGGACGAGGCGGGAGGTGCCGGGCGGACGGAAGAACATGTCGCCGCGGCCGAGCAGGTGCTGCGCACCCATTTCGTCAAGAATGGTCCGCGAGTCGACACGGGAGACGACGCGGAAGCTGATGCGGGTGGGGAAGTTGGCCTTGATGAGGCCGGTGATGACGTCAACGGTGGGCCGCTGGGTGGCGAGCACCAGGTGGATGCCGACGGCGCGGGCCATCTGGGCCAGGCGGGTGATGCTCTCTTCGACGCCGGCGCGTTCGAGCATCATCAAATCCGCCAACTCATCGATGATGATGAGGATATAAGGCAGGGGACGGAGCTCGTCGAGTTCGGCGAGTTCGTGCGGATCTGCGAACAGATCGCGCGGTTTTCCGATGATTTCGCGGATCTTTTTGTTGTATTGATCGATGTTCCGGGCACCCTGAGCGGCCAGCAGCTTCAGCCGGCGTTCCATTTCCAGCACCGCGTTGCGGAGGGCGTAGGTGGCCTTCTTCGGATCGGTGATGACGGGCGTCAACAGATGGGGGATGCCTTCGTAGACGCCGAGTTCGACGCGCTTGGGATCCACCATGATCATGCGGACTTCATCGGGCGTCGACTTATACAGCACCGAGATGATGAGCGTGTTCAACATGACGCTCTTGCCGGAGCCGGTGGTACCGGCGATGAGCAAGTGGGGCATGGATTCGAGCGCGGTGACCTTGATGCGGCCGCTGATATCCTTGCCGAGCGAGATGGTGAGCTTCGAGGACGAATCGCGGAACTCGTCCGATTCGAGCATCTGGCGCAGGGAGATGACTTCGCGTTTGCGATTGGGGACTTCGATACCGACCGTCGATTTGCCGGGGATGCGTTCAATCATCACCGATTCGGCTTGCAGGCCGAGGCAGAGATCCTCAGACAGCTGGGTAATGCGGGCGATCTTGATGCCGGCTTCGGGTTTGAATTCGAAGGTCGTCACGACCGGGCCGGGGTTGATCTGGACCACCGAGCCGAACACGTTGAACTCTTCAAACTTTACCTTAATGCGGGCGGCGGTTTCGTGGAGTTCCTGCTCGTCGTAGGCGTTGCGGGCGGGAGGCTCGCTGAGCAGGGTGGTGGGAGGCAGGATGAAGACCGAATCCTGCTTCTTGGTTTTGCGGCGGGGCGTGTCCCAGGGCGGGGAATCGACGGCGGCGGTCGGAGCCGGTGTTGGCGTGGCCGAGGGCGGCTCGAAGTGTTCGAGCGGAACGATGGGAATGAACCCGGTGGAGGGTGCGGGCGCTTCCGTGGGGGTGAGTTCTTCGACGATGGGCGCGCGGAAGTTGGAGTTCCACGGCGGCGTCGATTCCTCGTCCTCTTCGGCGGGGGTGGCAGATTCCTCTTCGCGTTTCGGCTTGCGGGGTTTCTTTTCTGGCGGTGGCTCGGGCACGCTGCTGGACTGGCGTTTGGCTTCCTTGATCAGCCGGTTCTGTTCGGCGCGGGCGCGGCGGCGGTCCTGCCACACCTGGTAGCCTTCGACACGCGCATCCCACCAGGCCATGGGGCCGGCGATCCAGCCTTCGACGGTTTCGACGGTAAACGTGGTCGTCAGATACAGAGAGATGAGAATAGCTACGGCCACCAGGGCGAGCGTGCCGCCGTAGTTCAGGTTCGCCAGCAGGTAGGCCGAAAGGGCGAGGCCGACGACGCCACCGGGCGGCATGGTTTCATGCAGCGGTTTCCAATCCGGGGCGAGCGAGAAGAGCGTGCAGACGCTGAGCACGAGCAGGCCGGCGCCAAACATGCGCAGCCCGGGCGCTTCCACCGATTGGGAACGCATACGGCGGAGGCCGAACAGGCCCACCATCAGCGGGAGCAGCCAGCTGGCGAAACCGGCCAGGCTGAGAACGATGTCGGAAAAGAGGGCTCCTGGATACCCGATCCAGTTGCGGGGCCGAAGGGCTTCGGCGGCCGTATTCCAGGCCGGATCCTCCGGGGAGTGCGAAATGAGGCTTGCCGCAAGGACAGCCGAGCCGATCAGGAACAGAAGTCCCGTCAGCAAATTGAGCCGCCGATCGGCAGATGGCCTGAGAATGTGCATGGTGGCGCGGTCAGGAGCGCGCAATAGCCAGAGCCCTTCTATTATGCCAGAGATTGCAGCCGGGCGGGGGTTACAGGCCGAACTGGCGGAAATGGTGATCCGCGTGGAGATAGCCCCAACGCATCCATTCCCAATGAGTTAGCGGTCCGAAGATGGGGTGACGGTTGAAGGGGAAGGTGGAGGGCTGGCCGGCGAATTTTTGGATTGTGGAGGCGAGCGTCGCTTTGTCCAGGGCGAAGCTGGTGGGCGGGGTGCCGCCCCCGAACTGGTCCACTTCCGGACGGGTGGGGACGCCCTTGGGCCATGGCATCGGGGCGCGGAGTGCGAGCCAGCGGATGAGTGTCCGGTTGAGGAAGGTGATCTGTTCGCTGGCGGACTTTCTGTTCATCGCGAGCGAGTAGGAGTCGTTCAGATGGCAGATCATCTGGTTGGCACTCATCTTGCCCCATTGTGGGATCGTTTCCGGTTGGAGGCGGCTGAGGCGTTCGAGCAGGGCTCGGGTGGCGGGCGGGTCTAGGGTCTGCATGGCGGTCTATTCCAGGCGCGAGGAATGGCCATGATTTGGGTCAGGATGGCAAGGCGTGGTTTCAATTTGCACGGTGCTGTGGGTGATGCCGAAGGTTTCGATGGCGCGGTTGGCTTGCTGGAGGATAGATTGCGTGTCGGTGGCGGCGTTGTCCAGGGTGAGATGCGCGGTGAGGGTGTTCTTGCCGGTGGTGATGGACCAGACGTGGAGGTCGTGGACGTCGCCGACGCCGGGGATGGCGAGCAGGCTGGCGTGGATGGCATCGAGTTCGAGTCCTCGCGGGACGCCTTCAAGGAGCACGTTGACGCTTTCCGATAGCAGGCTCCAGGACCGGGGGAGGACCCAGAGGCCGATGGCGATGGCGACGATCGGGTCTGCCGGGGTCCATTGGGTGAAATGGATGACGGCGGCAGCGCCGATGACGCCGACCGAGCCGAGCGCATCGCTCCAGACCTCCAGGTAGGCGCCCTTCAAGTTGAGCGAATGTTCGGCGTGGGCGTGGAGCACGCGCATGCTGACGAGGTTGGCGGCGAGCCCGAAGAGAGCGACGACCAGCATGCCCGTGGAGGCGACGGGTTGTGGGGTTTGGAAGCGCTGCGCGGCTTCGTAGAGGATGTAGATGGCGGCGAGGAAGAGGGCGACGGCGTTGGCGACGGCGGCGAGGATCTCAAAGCGATAGTAGCCGAACGTGCGGCGGCTGTCGGCCGGGCGGCGGGAGAGGCGGATGGCGATGAGGGCGATGACGAGCGCCGTGACATCGGTGAGCATGTGCGCGGCGTCGGACAGCAGCGCGAGGCTATTGGTGATCACCGCACCGGCCACTTCGGCGACCAGAATGCTGGCGGTGAGGGCGAGGGCGATTTTCAGGCCGTGTTCGCTTGCAACCCCGTGTGAGTGGTCGTGACCGGCGGACATAAACGCCTCCTGTCTGACTCCCTCTATTTTAGCGGCAATTCGCGAATCCGGATGTTGCGAAACATGGTGACGGAGAACTGATCGTGCAATTGCAGACCGATTGGGCCGGTTTTGGGGCGAGCCGGGTCGCCGGCATGTTCGGCGACGATGTTGCCGTTGAGGCGTACGGTGATCTTGTCGTTGCGGGAGGAGATGTCGAGCGCGTTCCAGTCGTCGTCGCGCATGGAGCCGGGCTTGGCGTCCATGAAGCCGTAGATGCTGCCGGTGGGATGGGGGTCGGGATAGCGGTTGTTGATTTGGATTTCGTAGCCGATTTTGGACGGGGTGCGTTTGAAGTCGGGCGGGGAAGCGGCGCCGTATTTGCCGCGCGAGGCGTCGCGGATGGAGATGCCGCTGTTGCCCTGGGACTTGGTCCAGAACTCGACGTGGAGGTCGAATTCGCCGAAGTCGTTGCGCTTGGTGTAGAGCCAGGACTGGGTGTTTTCCCAGGCGCTGTACTCCTGTTTGGTGGTGAATTTGGCGCCGGGTTCGAGGAGTTTGCGGACGTCGGCGGTGCGTTGGGCCAGCAGCGTGCCGTCGCGCATGACGGTCCACTGACCGTCGCCGATGATCTCCCAGCCGTCGAGGTTCTTGCCATTGAAGAGGGGAACTTCGCCGGCGATGGCGAAAAGGAGAGGAAGGGCGAGCAGCATGGCCCTATTGTATTGCGCGGGAGGAAGGCTGGGGAGTGGGCTGGATGACGGCGAGGACGCGTCGAAGATCGTCGGTCCGGATGGGCTTGGAGAGGAAGTCATTCATCCCGGCGTCGATGGAGCGCTGGCGGTCCTCATCGAACACTCCGGCGGTAAGGGCGACGATGCGGACCTGGCCTTTCGGCCCGGGAAGGGCGCGAATCTGCCGCGTAGCTTCGTAGCCGTCCAAGCCCGGCATATGGCAGTCCATGAGAATCAGGTCGAACGATTCGCGCGAGGCGGCGGCAACGCCCTCGATGCCGTCGTTGGTGACGGTGACACTGCACCCGAGATTGGAGAGGAGCCGGTAGGCGACTTGCCGGTTGACTGCGTTATCCTCGACGATCAGTATGCGGTGGAGGATGTGGGCCAGCGGGTTCGTCGCCGGTTCTTCGGCGGCAGTGGCCGGGGTGGGCGCGGCGGGGAGCATTACCGAGAGCGTAAATACGGAGCCGTGGTTGAGTGCACTTC
>CANIFK010000130.1 GCA_947466555.1 Acidobacteriota bacterium
GTCCGACGGGGGCGTATAGCCCTCCAGCAACACGGGCATCTGAAGCGATGCGGCGGTGTCTTCGATAGCCGTAACCAATTCCACATACTCGTCGGCGGAGGCGATCGGAGGCAGGAAGACGTACATCCGGCCTTCACGGGCTTCGACGGCGAGCGCGGTACGGACCACTGGTCCGCCAACGGTCGGAGCCGCAGCCGTATCGGACGGTTTTTGCATCTGCGGCCGCGCAGGGCCACGCTGCATTGCCTCGAATTGGCGCTTGGGAATGGGCAAAGGATCGGTAGGGGCGAGCGGATCGAGCGTCCACACCTGCTGCACCATTCCGGCGGGTTCCCAGGGGAGACGCTCGAGCGGCAGGCGGAAGCCGACCGGCGAATCGCCCGGCATCAGAAACAGATGGCGGGACCGCAGCATCCACAGGCCGCTCTGCCACTCCGGACCATTCTTTCCGATGCCACGTTGGAGCGGAAGAACGTAGCCGACGGGTTGGCCGAGACCGCGCTGGAACACGCGACGCAACCGATCTCGCTCCTCCGGTTCGTCGAGCTTGTTGTTGACCGGATCGACGTTGATGGGGAGATCGCGCTCCTTGGTGAGGTAGGTCAACGGATCTTCGAACGCGGTGACGATGAAGTCAGTCCCGATCGCCAATCGGCGCGCCAGCGTTTCGGCGAACAACTGCGCCTGTTCGGCACCGAAGCCGTAATCCTTGTGGGGTTCGCCGACCAGCGATTTGTCGTGCCAGATGGGGCGCCCATCGGCGCGCCAGTAGCAGGTGTAGGCCCAGCGCGGGAGTTGTTCACCGGGGTACCACTTCCCTTGCCCGAAGTGAATCAGTCCACCAGGTGCGAAAGTGTCCCTTAAACGGCCCAGAAGTTCGCCGGCGAGCCGCTGTTTATTGGGGCCCATGGCGGTGGTGTTCCACTCGTCGCCATCCATGTCGTCGATGGAGACAAAGGTCGGCTCGCCGCCCATCGTCAGGCGTACATCGCCCTCGAGGAGTTCGGCGTCAATGCGGTCACCGAGCGACAGGATGGCGTCCCACTGCTCGTCTGTGTAAGGTTTGGTGACGCGCGGATCCTCGTGAATGCGGGTAACCCGCATCTCGTGGTGAAACTCCACTTCGCAGGGGCTGACCAATCCGGTAACGGGCGCGGCAGTCTGCGGATCCGGAGTGGCGGCCAAAGGGATGTGCCCTTCGCCGGCGAAGAGGCCGGATGTCGGATCAAGCCCGATCCACCCGGCGCCGGGCAGATAGACTTCCGTCCAGGCGTGCAGATCGGTAAAGTCCTCGGAAGCACCCGAAGGGCCGTCGAGCGATTTCACGTCCGGCTTCAGTTGAATGAGATAGCCGGAAACAAATCTAGCCGCGAGGCCGAGGTGACGGAGAATCTGGACGAGCAACCAGGCCGAATCCCGGCACGATCCGCTGCGATTCTCGAGCGTTTCCTCCGGCGTCTGAACACCGGGTTCCAACCGAATCAGGTAGCTGATTTCCGATTGGAGACGCATGTTCAACTCAACCAGGAAATTGACGGATTGTTTTTTCTCCAGCGAGATCGTCTTGATATAGGCCGACAACAGCGGGCCCAATTCGAGCGTTTCCAGAAACGGCCGCAGTTCGCGCTTTTCCCAGGTTTCGTACTCAAACGGAATCTGCTCAGCGTACGGCTCCAGGAAGAAATCGAAGGGATTGATGACGGCCATGTCGGCCACCAGGTCCACTTCAAGAGAAAACTCGCGGGTCGGCTCGGGGAAAACAAAACGCCCCAGGTAGTTACTCTGGGGATCCTGCTGCCAATTGACAAACTGCTTAACCGGCTCTACCTTTAACGAGTAACTGACGATATGAGTCCGGCTATGGGGGGCGGGGCGAAGGCGAACGATCTGCGGTCCGAGCGTGACAGGACGATCGTACTTGTAGACGGTCTTATGATGCAGCGCAACGCGGATACCCATCAGTCAGCGCCCACCGTTTGCGTCTGCTTCTGCTTCTGCGTCAACTGACGCAAAGCGAAGAAGTCGCGCTGCAGGGCGGCGCCAACGGCGTTCAATCGGAGTTGCAAACTATCCAGAAATTCATGTAGTCCAGAACGGATCATCGTATCAACGTCCATTTCTTCCAACTCCCGCCCTAACTCACCGAGTAAGTTGACCGACTCGTACTGTGTGGCAAAACCGGCCCGGATCACATCCAACGAATCCACCGCGCGGGCGATGGAATGGCGGATTGACCGAGGGAAATCGGGGTCCAGCACCAGGAAGCCAGCCACGTCACGGGGCGTGATCGTGCCTCGTGTCTGACGGTACATTTCGAAACCGCTGGCAGACTTGAGCACGGCCGACCAAAGTAAGTCGTCATACGGTGTGCCAACGCTGGTGGCCGATGGCAGCAGCATAAAGTACTTCACGTCGAGCAGGCGGGATGTCTTGTCAGCACGCTCCATTTGGCGGCCCAAGCGGACAAAATGCCACGCTTCGTTATGGCTCATCGTCGCGTCGGTCACACCTTGAAACATGTGGCCGGAAAGGCGCAAGTCGCGAAAAACTTCCGGGGAGAGCTCCTCCGCCGGCTTTGCGTACTGCTCCTGAACGCGAAGATAGATTCCATTCACGTGTTCCCACATCTCCGAAGGAATCGTCTCCCGAACCGATCGCGCATTCTCCCGCGCCGCGAACAGGCAACTCAGAATCGAGTTAGGATACTCGCGATCCTGCGCAAGAAAAGCGACGACCGTTTCCTGGGTCGCCTCGCCGTATCGTTCCTTGAACAGCGGCGCCTCCCCGCAAGCGTCGATCAACGGCTGCCACTGATTACCGTCCAGCGGCAGATCCAGTTGCAGGTGGAGGTTCACCTCCAAGAGGCGGGCGACGTTCTCCGCGCGTTCCATGTAACGCGCCATCCAATAGAGAGAGTCCGCAACGCGACTGAGAAGCGGACGGGAATCAGTTGCCATTGTCGTCTCCGGCCAGAACCCAAGTATCTTTGCTGCCGCCACCCTGCGAGGAGTTCACCACGAGCGAACCCTTGCGCAACGCGACGCGTGTCAACCCTCCGGGCAGCACGCGAATGCCCTGCCTGCCATAGAGCACATACGGCCGAAGGTCGACGTGCCGGCCCTCCAACCGGTCCCCGATCAGTGTGGGAACGCGGGAGAGCGCCAGCGTCGGTTGCGCGATGTAATTGCGCGGGTTGGCGTTGATACGGTCGGCAAAGTCGTCCTGCTCCGCCTTGGTGGAATGCGGGCCCACCAGCATCCCATAACCACCAGCCTCGTTCGCCGCCTTCACAACGAGTTTGTCCAGGTTCTGCAGCACATGCTGCCGGTCGGAATCCCGCCAACAGAGGAACGTGGGCACGTTGGGAATGATGGCGTCTTCGCCTTCGTAGTAGCGGATCATGTCCGGCACGTAGGAGTAGATCACCTTGTCGTCGGCCACGCCGTTACCGGGCGCATTGGCCAAGGTCACATTCCCTCGGCGGTAGGCGTCCACAATTCCAGGCACACCGAGCAACGAGTCAGCCCGGAACACTTCCGGATCCAGGAAATCATCGTCGATACGCCGGTAGATCACGTCCACGCGGCGCGGCCCGTGGGTCGTCTGCATCCAGACGATGCCGTCCTCCACGATCAGATCACTCCCCTGCACCAAGGGAATACCCATTTTTTGCGCCAGGAAAGTGTGCTCGAAATAGGCCGAATTGTACATCCCGGGCGTGAGAAGAACCACGACCGGTTTGTCTTCGCACGACTCCGGAGCCAACGATTGCAACGTCTCCAACAGGTTGCCCGGATAGTCATCGACGGGACGAACACGCAGCCCTTCGAATACTTCGGGGAACGTGCGCTTCATCAGATCCCGGTTACCCAGAACGTAGGACACCCCAGACGGAACGCGAAGGTTATCCTCCAACACATACAATTCGCCATCGCCGTGACGGATCAGATCGGTACCCGTGATGTGGCACCATACACCGCCCGGCGGGTTGATGCCGTGGATTTGCGGACGGTAGGATGCCGCCGAACGGATCACCTCTTCCGGAATCACCTTGTCTTTCAGGATCTTTTGATCGTGGTAGATGTCGTCGATGAAGGCGTTGAGCGCGCGAATTCGCTGCACCAACCCACGCTCCATCCGTTCCCACTCTTTGGCCTGAACAATACGGGGTATCAAATCAAACGGAAAGATCCGTTCCGTGCCGGCCGCTTCGCCGTACACGTTGAACGTAATTCCCATCTGCAGCAACATGCGTTCAGCGGCGTGCTGACTGCGCTGCAGATGCCCCTCTCCTAACGATTGCAACGTCTCCAAAAGGAGCCGCGCCTCCGGCCGTACGGTACCGTCGGCATGGAACATTTCGTCGTGGAACGAATCGGTCTGGTATGCGTCAAAAAGCATGTCGCACCCCGCTCCAACCGCTAGTCATGGCAAAAACCTCTCGGGAAAACGGTCTATCGGGGACCTTGCTTTTTAACACTACTGCACGCGGCGTCAAACTGTCCAATCGATAAATCTTATGACCCGCCTCTCCGTATAATAGTGTCTCCATGTTGCCAGTTTTGAAAGTGGGCTCCCGCCGGAAAGCGTTAGCGCTGATGGCGGCCGCCCCGGTCGCTCTGTTTGGAGCAAAACAACCGAAAATCCGCGATGTCCGTGTGATCGCCACGGCGCCCGCCGGGCTCCGGCTGTCCATCGTGCAAATTCGTACGGACCAGGACGGCCTGCACGGCTATGGCTGCGCCACGTTCACCCAACGCGCCGATCTGGTGAACCTCGCCGTCGAACGATATTTGCGTCCGCTATTGATGGACAAGCCCGTTGGTCCGGTCGAGGATATTTGGCACGCCTGCTACAACAGTTCCTACTGGCGGAACGACGCGGTGATGAACAACGCGTTGAGCGGCGTCGACCAGGCACTTTGGGATATTCAAGGCCGGTTGGCGGGAATGCCCGTTTATCAACTCCTGGGCGGCAAAGTGCGCGAAGCGGCCGAGTGCTACGCCCACGCGGGCGGCGATGAAATCGAGCAGGTGGTGGAGAGCGCGAAGGTTCTGCAGCGCCAGGGCTTCCGGCACATCCGTGTGCAAGTGGGCGTCCCCAATCAAGCCGCCTATAGTTCCGGTGGCGGCCGAACGTATGGCGGCGGTCGCGCGCCGGCGGCGTTAGGCCGAAGCAAAACCGGCGCCCTGCACGACGGCCCCATGTTTGAGCCCGCCGCCTATATTCGCCGCACGTTGCGGATGCTGGAGAAAGTCCGAGAGGCGTTGGGTGACGACGTAGAACTGCTTCACGACGTCCACGAACGCATCCTTCCAACCCAGGCTTTGCAGTTTGCCAAGGACGTGGAACGGTTCCGTTTGTTCTTCCTGGAAGACGTTGTTTCGGCCGAGGACATCGGGTGGTACCGGCACATTCGCAAACAGACGACGACGCCTCTCGCGATGGGCGAACTGTTCAACAACCCGAATGAATGGCAGGGGCTGGTGCAGGAACGGCTGATCGATTACCTGCGCATCCACATGTCGCAGGCCGGCGGGCTCACGCCGTGCCGGAAGATCGCCGCGCTGACGGAGTCGTTCGGTGTCAAGACCGCCTGGCACGGCCCGGGCGATGTCTCACCGATCGGCCACGCAGCCAATCTGGCACTGGATCTGGCATGCCCCAATTTCGGCATTCGGGAGTTGGTTCCTTTCAACGAACAGGTGCAGGAGGTCTTCCCAGGGGCGCCCGTGTCGAAAGACGGGTACCTTTGGGCGAACGAAAAGCCCGGCTGGGGGATCGAAGTGGACGAAAAGGCCGCAGCGAAGTATCCGTTCGGCCACTCGGAGACAGGAGAACGACAACGCCTCAATGGCGGCTGGGGGACCGTTCACCGCCGCGATGGCAGCGTCATCAAACAATGAGTTCCAATCGCGAGGTGCGTCAACAACTGGAGTTCGGCTCGGTCTGGCAGGACCGGGATTCGGTGGATAACTACGACGGGCTGGTGCGAGCCCTGCGTGGCGGCGGCTCCGATCGGGCCGGGATGGTGGAAGCGCTCGCCCAGTGTTTGACGGACTCGAATCTCCTGGTTCGTTCGGGCGCTGTGGCGGCCTTACCGGAAGTCGTCCCGGAATTAGGCGCCGCCCGGCTCTGCACGCTGGTGCAACAACATCTAAACCTGTTCCAGGATGTGCGGCCGTCGATCCAGTTGAGCATCGCGGACCTGGAAGAAGGCATGGCGCAGAGCATCGCCAAGGCCGCGGGGCCAGAGGACGCAACGGTGATCGAATATCTCCGCCAAGCGGTCCATCGCCCCTGGGGGAAGTGCCTACTCTTCCGCCTTGCCGCAATCGATGGCGAGTGGCTGTTGAACCACGCGGCTGAGCTTGTCCCCAAAGACTATTTCGGCGTGCTGATCCCGCTCACGCCGGAACGCCGCCGGCGGTTGATCGCCGCTGTCGGTCCATTCCACGGGACGCCCTCGGAGTATTTCTGGAAACAGTTTCCGGAGACGGAAGCCGTCGAATTGAAACGGTTGCTCAGCGAACGCTGATCCAAACGGAGTTCGCCCGCGTTTCGTCCGCCGCGAAAACGATCTCCACCTCGCCCGCCCCCCGCAGTGCGATCGGCAGTTCAATGTTCACCTGATCGAGCCCCGGAAATCCGGGCTGCACACCGGCGTACAGCACAGGCACCGTTCGGCCACCGGCCGTCGCCGTCGCCGTTTTTCGTCCGCGAAATCCAGTTCCGTATAGCGTCAAATAAACCGGCGACTCCGAGGCCAGTTCAATCGGAGTTGGCACACAACCGGTGGACACGCACGCAAACACGCGAACCGCCGATTGAACGCCATTCGACACCCGTACCGCCGTCGCGGCCGCCAACCGCCCATTCATCGTGAACATTGCCGGTGCAACCGGCTCGACCGCTACCGTCGCGCTGCGCAATACGCGCCCGTCCCCGATCACACGAAACACCGCCCGCCCAGGCGCCACGCCAGCCGGAACAATTGCGTTGATCTGCAACGGCGAAGCATAGATCACCGGCGCCGGCCATTCCCCGCCGTTGCTATCGACGATCCGCAACCCGATGCCGTTCAACGCCGTCTGTCCGGTTAAGTCCGGACCATACAGCGAGACAATTGAATCCGGCGCCACCGCCGGGCCTCCAGCCGCCGCCGGCTGCACTTGAAAATCCCCCACCAGGCCGTAATACCGGGCCATCCAATACGGCAGCAGATAATCGACGCCCGCGTTTCCAATCGTCCCTGTACCGCCGCCGAAAAGCTGGAACGGACTGCGTTGCCATAAAAAATCAGTCGGCGTTCGTTGGTCCACCGGAATCGGTTGGCAGGCCTGATCCCCGCGCACCGGCACCTTTCCGCGAAGGTCGACAAACAGGTCCCGCCGCGGCCGCCTCAGCCAAAGGTCCAACATCGCCAGCGTCTCGGCATCGCGTCGCGCGTCGGGCCCGAACAAGGCCCTATCGATCATGTTGAAGAATGCGTTCTGGTGCCCGGAAGTGTAGTTGCGCGCGATCGCATAAGCCCGCTCGTAGGTGCCCCGCGACTCCGGCTCCTCCAGCCGGATCAAATGGAAGAACGTGATGTAGATCAGATTGAACTTGAAATACGAACTGGTACTCAAGGAATCAAAGGCAACCGGGGCAGCCACACTCCCAGCCAGTCGCGCGCGCTGCGATTCGTACATCGCACCGAAGCGTTCCGGATTCACCCGGCGCGCCACCTGCAAAATCGCCAATTGTTCATCGGGCCGAAGCAGAAAACTCGTGCCCGCCCGGCCATCGGGCATCGGCGCGGACCAGTTGTTTTCAGACAAAAACGTCACCATGCGCGTCAATACGTCATGGACTACGGCCCGCATGGTGGCATCGGGAATCAACTCGAAGGCGACACCCAACCCATAAACCACGCCGCAATACTGGTCACGGGACGTGTTCCCAATCCAACTGAAACCCGCCGCTGTATTCGTGTAGACACCATTCGCCGCCTCTTCCCGAAGTATCCCCGCTGCGAACGGCGACCCGATCGCCACGCGGCACCGAGCCAGCAGGTTTGTACCCGTTACATCAACCAGACCCTTCAACCCGTCCAACGCTCGACGCGCATTCGCCAGCGCATCCGGCGCCCCGGTAACGCGGTACCGGTAGGACTCCGCAGCCAAATAGTGGCCGGTCCACAAAGCCGAATCGCCGCACCGCGAGTAGCCGGTAATCTGATCGCTCTCCGCACTGGCGTAGAACGGATCGAGAACGGTCCCAAACGGCATGTGGCGCGCCTGAATATTGGCCGACAATGCCAGCGCGTCCACCTCCGCACCCGCCGCGCCGAAGGCCGCCCAACACATCGCGACCGGAATCCAAAAACGGCACCGCATCCCCCATTGATAACACGGGGTTCCACGGGACCGGCAAACGTTCTATTTTTAGGTAAGGCTTTCCAAGATGACTCCACTCTTTCGTTCCCTCCTCCTGGCCTGCTCTGTCGTTGCTTTCGCCCAAAACCCACTGGCAGTCTCGGCCGACCCGTTTGGCGGAACCTTTCAAAACGAACAGATGAAGCTGGATCTCGCGCGAAAGGGCGCTGAATACAGCGGCGTCATTCTCCTAGGCGGCCAATCGCTTCCGGTCAAGGCGCACGTCACAGCTGGGAAGCTTGCCGGAACATTCGAAAGCGGCGGGCAGTCGTACTCGTTCCAAGCAACCCGCAACGGAACCAAACTCACCCTCACCACCGATGGCGTCACGCATGTCCTGGATAAGGCCGGCGCCGCACCACCGCCAACCGCGGCTCCCGTTCGTTCCCCCGTCGTCGGCCAGTGGCAGACTCCCAACGGCGTCGTCTTCATCAACGCCGATGGAACAGCGAAAATCGGCGAGAAAACCCATCGCTGGACCGTCGACGGAAACGTGATCACCTTCGCCGGAAACGGCGAATCACTCAAAGTTCCTTTCGATCTCGCCGGTGACAACTGGACCTGGAAATTCCCCGACGGCCGTTTGGCGTTGACCCGTATCTCCGCGGCCGCGGCACCGCAAACGGGAAGCGATGGGATCGTCGGCACATGGCAAGGCCCGACCGGCAGCATTCAGCTCAACCTGGACGGCAGCGCCACCATCGGCGGCGTCCAATACCGGTACACGCAGGCCGCCAACCAACTCACGCTCGCCGGTCCGGACGGCACCTTCGTCGCCACCGTTCAGATCAACGGCGACAACATGGCGTGGCTGATCAACGGCAAAACACTCACGTTCCAGCGCGCGGCCAATGTCTGGGCCGTGGGCGGCGCCGCCACCGGCGGCATCCTGCCGGAACTGGTCGGCAAGTGGTGCCAGATGTCGACGCTCAACAACAGCACCGGCGTCTCCAGCCGCGCCGCCTGTTTCACTCTCCTCGCCGATGGAAGCTTCCAGTTTGCCGGTGAATCCGGAGCCACCGGCCAAGTGAACGGCGGCGCGTATGGCACCGCCTCGGACTCAAGCGACGCCGGCACCTGGACCGCCACCGCCGACTCCATCACCTCCACATCAAAGAAAACCGGTGTCCGGACGTTCCGCCTGGAAAAGCGGAACCATCCGAAAACCGGTGATCCCATGCTGGTGCTGGATGGCGCCGAATTCACCACGGCCTACCAAAAGGCCCCGTGGCGATAAGGCGTTAGAACGCGATACGCATGCCGACTTGCACACGCCGCGCGTCCAGCGCACTGGTGATACGGCCGAAGTTGGCGTTGTTGTTCTGCCCGTTGGCGCCGGCGGTGAAGCTGACGTTCGGGTTGTTGTAGTTGACGTGGTTAAACACGTTGAAGAACTCGCCGCGTGCTTCAATCTTCGCCCGCTCGCCGAGCGCGAAATTCTTGAAGAATGACAAGCTGATGTCCGCCAGTCCCGGACCACGAGTAGTGGGTAGGGTACGCGGCGCATTGCCGATCACGA
>CANIFK010000131.1 GCA_947466555.1 Acidobacteriota bacterium
GGGAAAAACGACGCTGAAAGCGGAGTTTTTAGCGGAAAAACGCGACGTTTATGATGCATTGATCGGCGAGTTGCTAGACCTGCCCGCGCCCCCCGTCGCCGAAATCTTCCGGCATATGGAAGAAGGCCGCGCGCGGAACCTGAAAGAGTTGCTGCCGGCGGAGCGCAAGGACGTTCCCATCGAGACGGTTCGCGCCGGACTTGACGAGGGAACCGCAGTCCTCGCTTACTGGATCACCGCCACCCGATTGGCTGTTGTCTGGATCACGCGGGACTCGACCGGAGTCGTCCAACGCCGTCTCCGTAGCGAGGATACGGCCGGTATCGATGAATTGACCCGCGCCTTGGCGCAGCGCGATTCCCAGCGCTGGGTCGCGCTTTCCGACGCGGCAGCGCGGATTCTGTTGGACCCGGCCCTTCCGCTGACGAAACAGCGCGTTGTGATCGTCCCTGACGGCGTCCTCCACGCGCTTCCCTTCGAGGTCCTCCGCGCCCCGGGTGGAAAGCGTCTGGTTGAACTCTCAGCAATCTCTTATTTGCCCTCCGTCCATTTCCTTGCCAATCAGAAACCGGCGCCGGCCCGCCGCTGGCCCTGGCAAGTTTCAATGGTGGCTTTCGCCGATCCTCTTCCGGGGCGCGGCCCAGGAGCCTCCCCCTTTGATGGCTCCTGGGCACGGCTGGCTTATTCGGCCGATGAGGCCCGTTCTATTGCTCGCGTCCTGCCCGGCCGGGGCCGCTTGTGGATCGGAGAGAACAACCACAAAAGTGAGTTGTTTGCTCCGGGCGGCACCACTGTTCCGGTTTTGCACTTTGCCACCCACGGCGCAATTGATACGATTGACTCCCGTCGCTCCCGTCTCGTGTTCACCCCGGTGGAGGGCGACCCGTCTTCGCAATACCTGTTCACCGGCGAGATCGCGCGGCTATCGCTATCCCATGTCGAACTGGTCACGCTGGCGGCTTGTGAATCGGAACGGGGCCGCTATGTCCGTGGGGAGGGCGTGGAGAACTTTGGACGCCTGTTTCTTGGGGCTGGGGCCGGGGCAACTGTGAGTTCGCTTTGGCGCGTCTCCGACCAAGCCTCGGCGGAACTGATGCGCGACTTTTACAGTGCGCTGGGCCGCGGCGAAACCAAGGCGGAGGCGTTGCGGCAGGCGAAGTTGGCGATGCTGAACGCGGGTGGTGAACGGGCGCATCCGTACTTCTGGGCTCCCTATTTGCTGAGTGGAGACGGGCAAACACCGCTGTCGCCGCGGGTCCCATGGTGGCCCTTCCTCGCCGTCGCCGTTGTGCTCCCGGTTGGGGGCTTCACCCTCCGCAAAAGATTTGCGAAATAGTTGTTCCGCCGCTGTGCCGCCGCTGTCTGAGTTGTAGGAAGGATGCTTCGACGACCCTTCCTGCGCGGGCGGTGTTTTCATGTTCCACTCCACGCCCTCCAAGCAGGAATCACCCTGTCGGGGGCGGGGTTGCTCGCGTGTTCGCCAGATTGATCCATTCCGTCAACGTACCGCCCGGCGCCGCCTCGGCGCAGCGGCGGGCCGGGTGGGTGCGTGCGGAGAATGCGAAACGAGTTTGCAGGACGGACAGACGGTTCCAAGCGTCTCCGCCGAAGCGGTTGTGGCGCCTAATCGCGCTGTCATCGTCCGCGGCGGTGTGCTGAACGAGTCCACTCCCGCCAGCAGCGGATTCGGCCAGGGAGGGCCGGATCCGCTTTTTTTTTGCTTCTACAGTTAACAAGTTGTCTCGCTGCAACCTGTTCTCGCACGTGTTGGAGTGTGTCTGATTTTTCAGTATCGGCAGGGGCCTATGAAGGACCGCTGCAAGGAAAGGAAATCAGCAGAATGCGATTCGCCAAAATGAGGGGGGCCGTGCTATTCGCCGGTCTCAGTATTGCTTCGAATGCTCTGTGGGGACAGACCGCGACAGTGGAAGGATCCCTGAGCGCATTCGACGTTGTGAACGACTCGGGCCAGCCCGTTTACGGCTTCGAGATCCAATTGGAAGGGGCGCTGCCAACCGACCTTCTCTACACCTTGAACGGCCAGCGCTACGGCGTCGCCTCCGTAATCCCCTACGCCACCGGTGTCTACGTGCGCTATCAAAGCCCCTATGACGCCACCACTGGCCGCTTCACCAAATCCACGCCGCAACACGTCCCCGGTTCGCCGTTTAGCTGGAACGATTGCTACAGCGCCGGGACGCGTTACGGTGTCTCCGGTTGTGAACACTTCGGACAGTCCCTCCGTCCCGTACAGCCCGGCCAGATCACCAAGGTCACCGGCCGCTGGCTGGTGGAGAACTCCGCTCAACCCGGCACTCTGGTTGCTTTGAACCCGCCGGCCGCCATCCCGTTCGCCACCTGGAGTGTCCAACCGGTCACCACCGTGGCCGCCGCTCCTGTTGTTGTCGCTAAGGTCGAAGCTCCCGAGCCGCCGGAAGCGCCCGAACGGTACGGCGACGCTCAGTGGGTCAAAATCTTCAAGACCCAACTCCCCCGCACCGTTACCGCCGACGAACTCACCAGCGATAACACTGCCGTGGTACCCGAAGACCCCAGCCAGATCGAAGTCTCCTGGGATATTCTCCAGGCCGATCCGCCCGCCGGCGGCAAAGGTAATCGCACCCGCGGCCAGAAGCAGAATCAGGGCAATCTGGACGCCAACTCCCGCGTCGTGATCCGCCGTTATGAACTCTACAAGTACACCGGCGCCTACGACGCTCTCGACCACAAGGTGGCCTGTGCCGACGGTACCTGTACAGCTCCTTCGGCCGGCGAACTCGGCGACGCTTTGAGCGCCCAGAACACCGCCCTAAACGTCACCGCCGATTCGCTCACCGTTACCCGCACCGCCGGGGGCAACGTCGCTGGCGCTGCTGGCAAGATCAGCTGCGGCAATGCCTGCGCTACGTTTGGCGTGAAGGATTCCGTCCTCTCGCTCACCGCCAGCGCCGGCAACAATGTCTTCACCGGCTGGACCGGCGCCTGCACGGGAACCCAACTCACTTGCAGCGTCACACTCAGTGGGCAGATGACGGTCGGTGCCTCGGTCGCCGCCGAGTACTCCCTCTCGGTTGGCCGTAGCAACTCGGGTACGGTTACCGCCTCGCCCTCCGGCAATGACCGCGCGTTGAACTGTCCGGGCGATTGCTCGGCCAAGTTCACCGCCGGTACCGCCGTCACCTTGACGGCCACGCCACCGGCTGGGAAGTCGTTCGTCAACTGGGCCGGGGCCTGCTCCGGAACCAGCCCCGTCTGTGTCCTCACTGTGACCGGCAGCACGTCCGTGCAGGCCGTTTTCAGTAAGTAGCTCACCGTTGGCACAGGCCCCGGCTCTCATGCCGGGGCCTGTGTCTTGGCCCCCTGTGAATTGTGTAAACTATCAGGCAACGCTGACTTCGCTAATGTCGGCAAACTAGTGAGGGGTCCATGTTGAAAAGAACCTGCGTAGGATTGGTTTCCTTGTTTGTTCTGTGCGCTTCCATCGGAGTTGCGCAAGAATCAAGAGGCGCCATTACAGGCCGCGTGCTCGATACGCAAGCCGGTGTTGTGCAAGGCGCCAAAGTCTCCATCACCAATACCGCCACCAATGAAACCCGGCGAGGCGAAACAAACGCCACCGGCTACTACGAATTTAACTATCTTGAACCGGCCAACTATACGGTGACCGTGGAAGCCGCTGGCTTCAAGAAATCCGTTCGGCCGAATGTCGGCGTGCAAGTGGGTTCCCGCCTGGAAATCGATATGAAGCTCGAAGTCGGCCAGGTCGTCGAAACCGTCGAAGTCAAAGCCGATGTACCGCTGCTCGAAACGACTTCCGCCAGCGGTGGCCGCGTCCTTGATCAGCAAAACCTGGTCAACCTCCCGTTCTCGGATTTGAATCCCTTCGCGCTTACCGCGCTTGCCCCCGGCATGCAGTGGACCGGGCAGCCGGAGTATCGCCGTCCGTTCGACAACGGTGGCACCTCGAGCTTCAACACCATGGGTGGCGTTGGGCAGAACGAGTA
Organism: Acidobacteriota bacterium; assembly: GCA_947466555.1. Classification (GTDB taxonomy): domain Bacteria; phylum Acidobacteriota; class Terriglobia; order Bryobacterales; family Bryobacteraceae. The sequence continues at coordinate 4,005 of CANIFK010000131.1, forward strand.
TTCGATCGACGGCATGTCGGTCACCGGCACCGGCCGGCGCGTGGGCTATGTGCCCCCGTCGGACGCCATCACCGAGTTCAAGTTGGAAACGTCCAACTTTGACGCCAGCCAGGGGTTCACCTCCGGCGCGGCCATCAACGTTAGCTCGCGCGGCGGCACGAACAAGCTGCACGGATCGGTGTTTGATCAGCACTTTCAGCAGCGGTGGAACGCCACCGGCCACTTCCAGCGCGAGAGCTTCGACGCCCGCGCCCGCGCCGGCCAACTGAAGCCCAACGAACAGAAGCAGGCCACTGGCCGCTCGAATAACTATGGCTTCAACGCGTCCGGTCCCGTTTGGATTCCGAAAATCTACGATGGTCGCAACAAGGCGTTCTGGTCGATGACCTGGAACGGAATTCGCCAAAGCAAGGCCGAGACGACGGAAGGCGAACTGAACCGCACCGTGCCGACCGCTCTCATGCGGCAGGGCGATTTCTCCGAACTGCTCAACGCCCCCAACGGCGCCCAGCGTTTCACCATCTACGATCCCCGCACCGCCCGCGTCTCCGGCAACACCGTGGTCCGCACCCCGTTCCCCGGTAACAAGGGCATCCCGGTTCTGAACCCGGTCTACGATTTCTACTCCAAGCTCTATCCGGCCCCGAACAACGTTCCCGGTCTGGTCACTCCCGAGCAGACGTTTAACTATCTGGCGAATGGCATGCCGAAGGATGAGATTTTCAATTCGCTCATCAACCGCTTCGACTTCAAAGCCACCGACAAGCACAGCTTCAATTTCCGCTGGCAGTGGAACGATCGCTTGGCCAATGAGTACGACTGGACCTACGAAACGGTGAAGGGTCTGCACTCGAACGGACTTACTCGCATCAACCGTGGCGGCAATTTCAGCTGGCTCTACGCCATCAACGCTTCGAACATTTTGGATACCAGCATCGGCTTGTCGCGCTTTGAAGAAGGCAGCCGTAACACCACCCGTACGGCCTACGGCCCGAAGGATGTCGGTCTCCCGGACTATCTGGAAACACGCGCCGGCGCCAACCGCCAGCTCCCCTCGATGGGTTTCAATACCATCTCGAGCGTGGGCGGCGGCTACCCCGTCGTCGGCTCCATCGGCAGCACGGGTGAACTCCGCGCGCAGATGACCACCATCCGCGGCAACCATAGCTTTAAGTACGGTATCCAGGAACGGCGCCACCTCTGGGCCGGCCTTGGGCCAGGGAACTCCGCCGGTGCCTTCAGCTTCGGCAACGGTTTCACCCGCGCCTCGAACGTCGACAACCTTGCCGCGACCCACGCGCATGACTGGGCTTCGTTCATGATGGGCATCCCCAGCGGCATCAGCATCGATACCAATGACTCCACGGCCTATACCACCCCGCGCCGCGGCATCTACTTCCAGGACGACTGGCGCGTCAATCGCAAACTCCGCCTCTCTCTCGGCCTCCGCTACGAGTTCGAAGGCGGCATCACCGAACGTTACAACCGCTCCATCGCCGGCTTCTTCCTGCCGGACCTGAAGTTGCCGTTCACCGATGCGGCTAAAGCGGCCTACACCGCCAACCCCGTTGCCCAGTTGCCCGCCGCGCAGTTCAACCCCGTTGGTGGCACCACCTACCTCGGCCAGAACGGCTACGACAAGGCCACCAAGGGAACCAACATCTTCCTGCCGAAGCTCGGTGTGGTCTACAGCTTCAATGACAAGACCGTTCTCCGCGCCGGCTGGGGCATGTACATGGACACTCTGAATTCGTCCAATACCCGCCCGGACACGTTTGGCTACAACCAGGCCACCAGCACGCCCATCACCAACGACAACGGCCTCACCCTCTGCTGCGGCTCCAACGCAGTCTCCGGCCTTGCGAAAGGCACCACGCCGATGAACAACCCGTTCCCGGTGCGTGCCGACGGCACCCGTTTCGACGAGCCGTTGAAGAGTGGCCTGGGTGCGATCCCGCGCGTCGGCCGCGGCTTCACCGGTCTGCCGTACGACTACCGGCCGCCGTTGCAACACCGCTGGCGCATCGGCCTGCAGCGCGAAATCATGAAGAACACGCTGCTCGATGCCTCCTACAACGGTGCCTACTCCTACATCCCGGTTTCGCAGCGCGTCGATTACCTGCCGCAGAACTACTGGACCACCGGTAATGTCCGCGACCAGAACAACGACAACTTCCTGAACGGGAACGTTAACAATCCGTACAACATCAACAACATGGGTTCGTTGCGGACCTCCTCGCCTGCCCTCTACAACTACATGGCTGGCCAGGGTTTCTTCACCCGCACCGTTATGCCGCTGAACCAGTTGCTCCGTCCCTTCGGCCAGATGACCGGTATCACCGGCATCCGTCCGGGTGTGGATTGGAAGTCGGTGCAGGGCTACACCACCTATCATGACGCGCAGGTCCTCCTGGAACGCCGCTACATGAAGGGTGTGACGTCCACGTTCATGTACACCTGGGCGTCCTCCTACACCGCGGACTTCTACCTGAACGAGTTCGATACCAAACCGTCGGAGCGCATCAACAATAACGTGATGCCGCACCGCATCGCCTGGACCACCATCTATGAAACCCCGTTCGGCAAAGGCCGTGCGCATTTGAAAGATGGGTTCATGAGTCACTTGGTCGGCAACTGGAACGTCAGCTGGATCTACCAGCGTCAGAGCGGACCGGCCATCGATTGGGGCAACCGCTTCTTCCAGGGCGATATCAATCAACTCGGCTCCCTGTTCAAGTCCGACAGTCTGCGGGCGAACGACATGCGCCAGTGGTTTGACGCCGGCCTTGCCTATCGAGGTACCGGCCCGCTGCCTGCCGGCTTCGTGGGCTTCGAAGGCCGCGCCGCCAATCAGCCCGGCTCCTATCATGTCCGCGTCTTCCCGGTCCGCATGGATAACCTCCGTGCCGACGGCATTCGCAACTGGGACGTCAAGATCGAACGGCTGTTCCCCATCAGCCTGGAAAAGGGCATTCAGGCCCGCTTCTCCGTCGATCTCCTGAACGCCACCAACCACACGAACTTCAGCGCCCCGAACACGGATCCCACCAGCGGGAACTTTGGACGGCTAACCGGTCAACGCGGCTTGCCGCGCGTGATTCAGTTCAACCTGCGCGTCGAGTTCTAACCGCAACCTAACAACACAAAGGGCCCGGCGATCAGCCGGGCCCTTTGCCTTTTACTGGGAGTTCGTCGCCACCGTTCGTGCCTTCAGTCCGATCCGGTGCCGTGTCCCTTCCACCGAACGCGCGCCCTCTCATCCCGGCTCCGCCAGCGGGGCGGCGAGTAGTTTTCGCACTCTGGCAGATACTCTCCTGCGCGTCTCGCCCTGCCTGACTTCCAGCACGCGCTCCGGGTGCCCGCCGAAGCCGTAGTCCTCGGCCCGGGCACCGGATTAATCGTCCTGTGCTTGGCCCATCGCGGCTGTGCCAGTCAGGCTATGGCGATTCATCTGCCTGCTCCCAGGGTGGTCTCCAGATCGTGGACAATCGTCTGGGCAAGATTGCGTACGGCCTCCGGCGTGGCCAACTCCTGAGCGTAGAAATCCTCCGCCCATAGTTTTCGACCGGTGAACGGTTCGACGAGGAATACAGTTACACGCGCCTGCGCGCCCGTCCGCCGGACGGAGATAGCCATCACCCGCGTAGCCCCGGTTTCCCGGGCCAACTCCGGCGCCCGCTGCGGTTTCGCTTGATACGGGCGGATCGCTCGCCAGGGTAAGACTGGAACCTTCCCGCGTTCGATGGCCTGTGCGGTCACGGCCTCGGCCAGTCGCTCATCGGCCTCGTCGAGTCCGGCCACATCGATAAACGTCCATCGCGCCGGGACGATGGCGATGCCGTTCTCGGGCGTCGCTGGCCGCATGAAGAACCAGGCCGCGATGGCCAGCGCAACGACGATGAGGCCAATCCATTTTCCAGCTTGAGCACGCGTGAGCATTCTTCTGACTCTCCCACCGGACGCCGAAATTCACAAGTGCGGACGATGCTACGATGCCCAAGGGGAGAATACAACGTGGACTTCCGATGGATCGCTGGCCTGATGCTGTCGCTCGCTTGCCCCGCTTGGGCTGTGTGTTCCGCGGAACGGATCGACGCTCCGTTGTACCCGCCTCTCGCGATTCAGGCCCGCCGCTCCGCCGTCATCACGGCGCAAGTCCGTGTCGATGCCGAAGGGTACCTACAGGCCGATTTGAGCGACCCTCAATCCCTCTTCGCCCCCGCCATTCGCGCCGCGTTCGCCCGCACCCGTCTGAGCCCCGCCGATTGTGCCGGTGCTGAGTTTCCCATCGTTTTCCGCTTCACAATTCGTGGCACGGAAACGCACCAGCGGGACACCGCCGCCGTCTTCTACGCCCCTGGCGAGTTTGAAGTATCCGCCCGCCCGTTCGCCGTTCAGTGGTCCCACCTCAGCGCTCGGAGCCGCCCTGTATTCGCCGCCAGCAAAACGAGCCGACTCCTCCTTGCTCAAATCCGTATTGCCCTGCGCGGTGAAGTCTCCGGTGCTACATTACAGGTCAATGACGGCTTCGAACTCGAATAAGGAATAACAGCGTCTAGCGAATCCGAAGCCCTCCTGCGCCGTACCTTCGCCTACTTCGCCGCCGTCAAACGCGTCGCCTGACGCGCCACCATCTTCCACCCGCCCGCGCCCTTCACCCACACGTGCAGAATGTCCATGTGAACAATGTTGGTCGCGCTATGGTACAGATCCACGCCGCCCCTCACCAGCGCCGTATTCCCATAAACCCGTACCTCGTGTTTGAAATAGTCCAGCCGTTCCACGATCGACTTCCCCGACGAGATCGACTTTACAAACTGCGCCTTCGTCTCCAGTTGCCCGGTCGAATGCGTGTACATCAGGTCGTCGCTCAGCAGCTTCTCCAGTGCCGGGCCATCTTTGTGAATCATCGCCTGTTTCAGCGATTCCATCGCGGCCGACACTTCTTTCATCGCCGTCGCATCAGCAGGCGCGGCCACAAGGCAAACGGTGGCGGCAAGCGCCAGAAGGATATGTTTCATGTCCTGAAGATCCTATATCATTTCGAACCCCCTATCCCCAGAACCGCCCGCTCCGCGCCTTCCTCGCCAGGCCTTTCATAATTCGCTCCATCCCCGTGCCGAACGGCTGATCGACGGTCAAATAGGTCCACGTCGCTCCACGCCGCGGCGGGGCCGTCTCGCCATTCGCCAATCGCATCGCCGTGTCATGATCCACCTGTTCCCACATCCGCGTGAACAGCCCGTCCACCGTCTGCAGGAACTCTGCCAGCGGCTCCCGCCCGCCTAGATTCAGCCACGGAAATCCCGACTTCAAATCCGCCACTTCCTCCAGAAAACACGCCCACGCCTCATCCATCGCGTCCAATCGGATGGGCCACTCCGCGATATCCGGCTCCGCTTCGCTCTTGGCGATCATCTCCTCCCGCGCCTGCAGCAAGGCGTGCCTTTGGCCTTCAATCACCCGTTCATATTTGTGCAAGAACAGCCGCGCATCCAGATGCCGTCCTTCGGCCCGCCGCTGCAACATGTCGCAATCGGCCAGCGTCTGAATCGCCTCCCCATCGTCGCGGAACCGGTGCACCAGTTCGTCGTCCAACGCCACGAAGTACCGCGAACTGCCCGGATCTCCCTGCCGGCCCGCCCGCCCTCGCAACTGGTTGTCAATCCGCCGGCTGTCGTTCCGCGCCGTACCGATCACGTGCAACCCGCCCAACTCCGCCACGCCCTCCCCCAGCACAATATCCACGCCCCTGCCTGCCATATTCGTCGACACCGTCACCGCGCCGCGCTCACCGGCCCGCGCAATCAACGCCGCCTCAATCTCCTCATGCCGCGCGTTCAACACGTTGTGCGGAATGTCCGGTATCGCCCGGCTGATTGTCTCCGACGCCTCCACGCTCTCACTCCCCACCAA
>CANIFK010000132.1 GCA_947466555.1 Acidobacteriota bacterium
CTGCGTGCGACCGCCGGCTCCGGCAGCGATCTGGCCAGCCTCCTCCTGGGCTACCCGAACTCTGGAACGTTCCTGCAGGCGACGAAGATGTATCAGTACGTCGACTACATGGGCTTCTACTTCCACGACGACTTCCGCGTCAGCTCGAAACTCACCATCAACTTCGGCGTTCGCTACGAATACGAAACCGGCTTGAAGGCGACGAACAACACGTTGATCACGGGCTTCGACACGACGGTCAAGAGCCCGATTACGGTGACCACGCCGGTGTCTGGTTTCACTCCCGTTGGCGGTTTGCTCTACGCCGGCAAGGACGGCGGCCGCACGCAGACCGGTAACTTGAACAAGAACAAGTTCGCTCCCCGCATGGGCTTTGCCTATCAGCTGAATGGGAAGACGACGATCCGCGGCGGCTACGGCATGTTCTGGGCTCCGATTCCTTACGGCTTCCAGAATACGCTTGGCTACTCGCAGACCACCACGTTCCTCTCGTCGGTGGACGGCGGCTTCACGCCGGCCGGTTCGCTGTCGAACCCGTTCCCGACTGTGGGCACGCCGATCGGCAACTCCGCCGGTCTTCTCTCCGGCATCGGTCAGTCGGTGGGCTTCATCTCCCAGAACCACCGCGCTCCGAACATTCACCAGTTCAGCTTCGACGTGCAGCGGCAGTTGCCGTGGGGCCTGGCCCTGGCGGCGGGCTACGTCGGCAGCCGTTCGTATGATCTGGTGTTGGGCGCCGGCGGCCTGAACATCAACCAGTTGGATCCGAAATACTTCGCGGAAGGTTCGGCCGCATTGAACGCCAGCGTTCCGAATCCTTACTACGTCGCCGGTGGCCCTGGGCTGATCGGTGGCCGCACGGTTACCCGGGAACAGTTCCTGCGCCCCTTCAATCAGTTCAGCAACGTGACGTTGAGCAACAGCGACTACAACCGGGCCACCTACGACTCGTTCGTGAGCAAGGTGCAGAAGCGGATGTCGAACGGACTGAGCTTGCTGGCCAGCTGGACGTGGTCCCGCAACATGGACGCGACCATCGGCGGCCCGGGCTCGTTCTTCAACGGCCTCGGCGCGGTGCAGAACGTCTATAACCTCGACTCCGAATACGCGCTCTCCAGCGTCCATTCTCCGCACCGCTTCTCCAGCGCCTTCACCTACGAAATGCCGTTCGGCAAGGGCAAGAAGTGGGTTGGGAACAACATGGTGGCCGACCTCCTGGTGGGCGGTTGGTCCGTCAACGGCGTCATGACCTACCAGACTGGCTATCCGCTGGCAATCACGCAGGCCTCCAACAACAACGGCGCCTTCGGCGGCGGCGGCCAGCGTCCGAATGCTACGGGCGTCTCCCCTGTTACTCCCGGCAGCCTGATGGACCGCATTGACAACTATCTGAATCGCGCCGCGTTCACCGAAGTGCCGAAGTACCAGTTCGGCAATCTGTCGCGCACGATCGGGCTTCGCGGACCGGGCATCTCCGAGTGGAACATGAGCCTCTTCAAGACCTTCTCCGTCACCGAGAAGCTGAAGGCCCAGTTCCGCGCCGAGGCGCTCAATGCCTTCAACACACCTCAATTCCGGTCGCCCAACCTGGCGTTCGGCGTCAGCAACTCGAACTTCGGCCGCATCACCGAACAGGCCAATTTCTCTCGCATGATTCAGCTTGGCGTCCGGTTCTTCTTCTAGACCAGGCTCGGCTTTCAACCTCCCTTATCGCATCTCTGAAAGGATGACTATGTCTTCTGCTGGATTGCAGTCTGACTTCTCGCGGCGCTCCCTGGGGCGCCACGCCCTGACCCTCATCGGCGCTGGCGCTTCGCTCCCCTTCTTCAATGAGCCGGCTCTGGCCCAGCTGTCCATGATCGGCCCGTTGCCGGCCGATGCCGTAAAGATCAACGCGAATGAGAACCCGCTGGGCCCCAGCGCCGAAGCCGCGGAAGCGATCTACGGCGTCGTCAAAAAGGGCGGCCGGTACATGTATGAGGAGACCTTCTCCTTCGCCAAGACCTTGGCTGAACAGGAAGGGCTGAAGCCCAACTATGTGATGCCTTTCCCCGGCTCCAGCGATCCGCTCCACCGGGCGGTGCTTGCCTACACTTCGCCGGACAAGCCGTTCGTCATGGGCGATCCCGGTTATGAAGCCGGCCAGCGCGCGGCCCAGTTCATCGGCTCGAAAGTAATTCGTGTTCCGCTCACGAAGAACTACGAACACGACGTGAAGGCGATGGCGGCGGCCTCCCCGAACGCCGGTGTCATCTACATCTGCAACCCGAACAACCCCACCGGGACGATCACCAAAAAGGCTGATATTCAGTGGCTGTTGGCGAACAAGCCGAAGGGCTCGCTGCTGCTGCTCGATGAAGCTTACATCCACCTGAGCGAGGAAGCCTTTGGTACCGATATGGTTGCCAAGGACGGGGAACTGATCGTTCTCCGTACGTTCTCCAAACTCTACGGCATGGCCGGCCTGCGCGCCGGCGCGGCGATCGGCCGTCCGGACCTGCTGGCGAAATTGTCCAGCTACGGCGCTGGCGCGCTGCCGCTGACCGGAATGGTTGGTGCCCACGCCAGTCTGAAATCGCCCACGCTGGTTCCTGAGCGCCGCAAGCTCATCGCCAACACCCGCAACGATGTGTTTGAGTTCCTCCATAAACACAACGCGAAGTTCGTGCCCTCCGTCTCCAACAAGTTCATGGTGGAGTGGGACAAGCCGGGCGGGGAGCTGGTGAAGGCGTTTGCCGCCGAGAAGATCTTCATCGGGCGCGTGTGGCCGGCGTGGCCGAAACATGCCCGTGTGTCGATCGGTACTCCGGAGGAAATGGCCAAGTTCAAGACTGCGTACAAGAAGATCTTCGGAGTCTAACCAGAGTGCAGACGACGGATTCAAAATCGATTGCCAAGCCGCCGGTGACGCCGGCCCCTTGGCAGGATTGGCGTCCGCCGCAGTATTCTTGGGCCGCGTTGCAGGGCGATCTCATGGGCGGTTTAGTTGCCGCCCTGATCGCCCTGCCGTATGGCCTTGCGATGGCTACATTAATGGGCATTCCGCCCATGATGGGGCTGATGACATCCATTCTCACGGCGCCGATTACGGCGTTGTTGGGCCGTAATCCGGTACTGATTGGCGGGACGTCGACGGTGACCGTGCCGTTCGTCGCCGCCGCGGTCGCTTCCTATGGTTTAGGCGGCGCCGCGAAAATAACCATTGTTGCCGCAATTTTTCTGATGGGTTTCTGTGTGCTGCGGCTGGGCGGGATTCTCGCCTCCGTTCCGCGCCCGGTTGTTTCCGGCTTCTCTTGCGGCATCGGCACGATGATGATCATTTCGCAATTGAAGTCCCTGTTCGGATTGAAAATTGCCATCGGCGGGACGATGCTCGATCAATTGCTGCGAGCGGTGGGGGCGCTGCCTGGGTTGAACTGGCAGGTAACGGCCATCGGAGCGGCGACGATTGCCGGGGCGGCATGGTCTTCACGGCGATGGCCATCGGCGCCGTCCCCGATGATTGGGATTTTGGCTGCAACCGCGGCCGGCAGTTTTTTTGGATGGCATGACAAGGAAGTCGGCGCGCTGACCCTGGCACTGCCTCCCTTAGCTGGGTTCGTATGGTCGCCCGCTGACGCGTTGATGGTGTTGCCAAATGCGCTGGGTCTGGCGATTGTCTCGTCGGTGAATCTGCTCATTACTTCGCGCGTGGTGGAGCACTTCCGCGGGCGCCGCGCGGACCTGAAGCGGTCCGACGCGGATCGGGAATTGGGCGCGTACGGAATCGCGAATCTTTTTGGGGGGTTGTTTGGTGCGCCCTTTAGCGTTGGGATTCCGGCGCGCAGTTTAGCGAATGTCCGGTGCGGCGGGACGACGCGGATGTCGAACCTTTTTCACGCCGTGTTTGTGCTTGCCTTTATGACGGCTTTGGCGGGATTTGTGGCGCATGTGCCGATTTCGGCATTGGCGGGTGTCACGGCTTGGATGGGTTTCTGTCTCTTGGAGTGGAGTACTTGGAGCCGCTTGAACAAGATGCGGCGTACGGACGCGGCTGCATTTCTCCTTACAGCTTCCAGTGTTCTGGTGGTGAATGCCGCGGTGGCCGTAGCAGTTGGTTGGAGTGCCTACGCGGTGCAATGGGCGTTTGAGCGCGCGATGCAAACCAAGCTTCCCCTAAACACGGAACCGGTCGAGCAGCGCCGTTAGCGGGCGCGCTCAACCGGTTCGTTTTGTTCGGTTGCGCTGGTTGTTACTCCAGGCGGAATGTAGAGACGAGCTCAGCCAGTTCGCCTGACATGCGGTCGAGATTCTCCGCCGAGGTCCTCGCTTCATTGGCCGCCGATGTGGTTGAATGCGCGGCGGTGGCCACCTGCGTGATGTTGCTGCTGATCTCCTTGGAGCCCACCACAACCTCTTCCATACTTCGGCTAATGTCGTTGGTTGTGGCCGTCTGCTGTTCGACCGCCGCGGCAATTGTAGTGGAGATGTGGTTGATCTGTTCGATCACCAATGTCACCTCTTCGATCGCATGCGCGGCGCCCTTGGAGTCCGTCCGAATGGCGGCAATGCGCGATTCGATCTCCTCGGTTGCCTTCGCCGTTTGCTCGGCAAGAGCCTTCACTTCATGAGCTACGACGGCGAATCCTTTGCCCGCTTCGCCGGCTCGCGCGGCTTCAATCGTTGCGTTCAAGGCCAGTAGGTTCGTCTGTTCGGCGATGGAGTTGATCAACTGGATTACCTTGCCCACCTCATTCGAAGAGGTCTCCAGTTTCCCCATGATCTTGTTGGTATTCTGCGCCGACGCGACGGCCGATTGAGATATCTGCGAAGCCTTGGCCGTGTTTCGCGAGATCTCCTGAATAGATGCCATCATCTCGGTCGAAGATGACGCCAGAACCTGGATCGTTGTGGCGATCTCCTCACTGGCGGCGCTGACTACATTGGCTTGCGTCGAGGTGGCGTTGGCAGCCTCCGTCATTTGATGGCTCAAGCCGGCGATCTCTTCGCCAGAGCCCCCAACTCCAACGCTATGCACCCGGATCATCCGAATGGTCTCACGCATCCGGTCCACCATCTGGTTGAACGCAATGGATAGTCGCGCGACTTCATCCTGGCCGTTGACGGTAACTTTCCGGCTCAGGTCTCCTTCGCCAACCGCCTCGATCACGTGCATGGCGTCCACAAGTGGTTCCGCGACGTTCTTGGCGACGTAGGCGGCCACGACGACGCAGAGCAGCGCAATTACCAGGCCGGCGCCGGCGATGAACCAGCCGAGTTCGACGGCGGCGGCTGAGGCGTCTCGAGATGATTGGGACATCAAGATGCCCCATCCGTTCCCCTTGAACGGACCATAGCCCTTTTGGGCAACATAGCCAACCAGATTGTCCACGCCCGTGTTGTCTTTCTCCTCCGCGAAGCCATCTTTTCCAGCGATTGCGAGTTTCGCCGCGATGCTGCCACCCTCCAAGAGGTTCGTCTTGAAGAGCTGAGCCTCGTTGGCATCTTCAATGACAAGGCCGGCCTTGTTTACCAGTTGCACGTGGAGAGAGTTTTTCAATTCTCCCGCCGCCGCCAGGTGTTCCCGCGTGATCTGCCGGGTGATCCGCTCCCAGGAGGCACGGTTGGACCAAACTCGAGTAACGTTGCCGCGTTCGTCAAAGACCGGCGCGGCGAAGTTCATTGCGATGCCACGGTTCCGGTACACCTCGGCTACCATCGCATCTTCTTTCACATCCGATACGAAGGACTCGCCTTTCCGGACCTTCCCGCCAACACACGCTTCAAACCAGTCCTCACCGCGCACGCTCCGCCCGATCAGGGCCTTGGTGTCGAGCGGCTTTCCTTCAAAGGTCACCGTATTGGCGGCCACAATCCGGCCGTCGCGATCGGCGACGATTGCCAGATCGTACAGCCCGTAGGCCTGCATGAAGAAGTTAGCCGCATCGCTCGCCTGGTTCTGCGCTCCGCGCGCCCCTGGATGGAATGCAAAGGCCTGGACATCTCCATAGCGCTCAAATAGATTTCGATCAATTTTGTCGGCGAGCGCGAATGCCTGCTGGCCAAGGCTGGCTTCTGCATTTCTCCAAAGAGTGGCTCGGCTTTGCCGATACGACAGCAACGCCACAGCGGACAAGCCGAGTGCGGCGGTAATTCCAAAGCTCACGATGAGCTTGTGGCGCAGACTCTTAAATTCCCATGACATGACGGACATTTCTCGCTTTCGGTTGAGTGGTTCGTGTTAGTTGATTTCGTCCTGCGGGGATTCCTGGCTCGATTCGATATCCAGAATTCGCATCGCATCCAATAGCAGAAGCAGCTGATCGGATCGATCCGTTACTCCGCGTGAAAACTCGCGCATAGGGCCTTGCCAATGCGTTGGCGGCGGCTCGATCGCATCGGGTTCCACTTCCACCACTTCCCCGATGCGGTCTGCCAGAAGGCTTGCCGCCGATTCCCCTTTGCGGACGATCACACACACTGGCTTGGTGCCGGAGTCGCGCGCCGGGAGGTCGAAGACCGAACGGAGGTCTATCGCTGTCAGAATTTGTCCGCGAAGGTGCAACAGCCCGGGCGTTGCTGCTGCTGCAAGTGGAATCGGCGTCAGTTCCTGGTGCCGAAGCACTTCCTGGACGCAATCCACCTCCGCACCGCATAAAACGGGTCCTACATGAAAAGTCACGACGGTCATTGACTCACTCCTGTTTCCGATGACACCGGTTGTTCATGCCAGGAGAGTTCCAGCATTCGCAACAGGCTGTGGCAATCGTGCGGCGGGCAAAGGCCGCTCATCCATTGGGGTGGTGCATCGCCGGTCGCCTCCCCCACACTGAACACCGGAATCCCCGAGGACTCGCTGCGTGCCTTCAATGTTTCTATCCAACTGCCGCTGTCCGGCGTTGGCCATTCCACCACCACGGCACGGAATCCGCCGTTCTCCATCGATTTCACGAGCTCTTCGCCGGAACCACGCACGGTGGCCGGGTATCCTCCCAGCTCGAGATACTGGCGCAGCGAGGTGGCCATGAACTGGGAATGAGCGCCGATGAGGATCGGAGCGCCTTCCGCCTTGGCCATCCAACGCGGTTGATTCCAGACTGGATCGGCGACTTCCAGGACGCTCGCCAAATCCAGCAGTTCCGTAGCCATGCCATTGAGAACATACGTGGCCAGCAGTCCGCTCGCCGACGTCGGGCTGGGCGCGGTCACTTCGCCCTGCTGTACGTCGATGATCCGATCGACTGCCAGTCCGATTGCCTTTTCACCACGGCGCACGACGATTACCTGCACATGCTTCTGCTCCAGGCACTCTTCGCCGCCGGAACCGAGTACCTTCGCCAATGCGACAACTCGCAATAGCGCGCCCCGATACTGTACGACCCAGGAATCGGCCATCCGTTCCAGTTGGGCGGCCGGGAACTTCTCCAGCCGGTCCACCAGCGCCAGCGGCACGCTGAGGCGCGTATAGCTGCCGCAGGCAAATAGGAGAAATTGTTTTTTGTCGGCGATCGTCCCTTCGCCGGCGGTGTCGGCAGTTGCCGACGCCTCCCCGCGTGATGCGATTCTCTCTCTCCGGGCCAACCCGGCCACGTCGAGGATCAGCGCCACCGAACCATCGCCCAAAATCGTCGCGCCGGCGTACCAGGTCATTCGCTTCAGTTGCTTCCCGAGAGGCTTCACAACGATCTCCCGTGTAGCGCGGATGCGGTCGAGGACCAAGCCGAACGTCGCGCCTTCTGCTTCCAGAATGGCGATGTTCCGCACATCTCCCCGGTCGAACGCATTGGAACTCAGTTGCAGCGCTTCGTTCAGATCGACCAGCGGTACCAGCGTCCCGCGCCATCGCAGAAGGGCGCCTTCCTTGCTCATCTCAATCGCCGATTGCTTCTCACCCTGCATTCGAAGCAGTTCAATCAGGTGTGACTGGGGGATCACGAAAGTCTGATTCCCGCTGTTGACGATCAACCCGGGGATGATCGCCAGCGTCAGCGGGATCCGGATTTTCACTTTCGTCCCCGCACCCACCGTACTTTGCAGTTCCACCTGTCCGCCGATGCTTTGGATGTTCTTCTTGACGACATCCATACCAACGCCGCGGCCGGAGATGTTAGTAATCTTTTCCGCCGTCGAAAATCCAGCATGGAAAACTAGATAGATCGCATCGCGGTCGGAGAGGGCATTCGCCGCCGCCGCCGTTAGAATTCCCTTTTCCACTGCCTTCGCGCGGAGGCGCGCCGGGTCAATCCCCCTCCCGTCGTCCTCGACTTCCATCACCACTTGGCTGCCCTCGTGGTACGCCCGGAGCGAGACCGTTCCCTGTGCCGTCTTCCCCGCAGCCAGCCGGACCGGCGGCGTCTCCAGCCCGTGGTCACAGGAATTGCGCAGAATATGGGTCAACGGGTCCTTCACCGCTTCCAGAATGGTGCGGTCCATCTCGGTATTTGCCCCATCGGTGACAAGGCGAATGTCCTTTTGCAATTGAGACGCAGTGTCCCGCACCAGTCGTGGCAGCTTGTTCCAGATGGTGCCGACGGGCTGCATGCGGCTTCGCATCACGCCTTCCTGCAGTTCCGTCGTAATGAGATTCAGCCGGTGGGCAATCGCCTTGTCTTCACTCTTGCCCCCACTCACCCCACTCTGCAAAACCTGGTTCCGGACCAGGACCAGTTCTCCGACTAAATTGATCAGCCTGTCCACCAGCCGGGTATCCACTCGAATCGTAGGGTCCGTAATGGTGCTCGACTTTGACAGCACCACTTCACCGTCACCGCCGTCGGCGTCCCCCTTGGGATCGACAGCCGGTTCGGTCGCAGACGGATCCTCGGCCGCCACTTTTGCCGGCTGCTTTTCGACAGCGGCGGCGGGCGCTGGCGGTGCTTCCTCATTGGCCAACGCACGCTGCAACTTCAGCAGTAATTGCGTGTGGAGATCGTCACTTTCGTTGCCGGTCGCCTCAATCGCTCCCAGTTCGTGCTGCACTGTGTCGAGCGTTTCCAAAATCAGCGACGCCGTCACCGGCGTGAACTGACGTTTGCCGTCCCGCAGTTCGGCCAGCAGGTTCTCCGCCTGGTGCGTGATTCGCTCCAGCTTGCCAAACCCCAGAAATCCACAAGTCCCTTTTACGGTGTGAAAGGAGCGGAAAATGCTTCCGAGAATCTGTCCGTCGCCGGGACGCTCTTCCAGCGCCAGGATCTCCTGTTCGACTCGGGAGAGGTTTTGATTGCTTTCGATAAGAAAGTCTTGAATAATTTCTTGGTCTTCCATCGGGGCATCTGCTCAAGGTTCTTATCGTGCCATTCGGCCCCTTCTTGAACCGAAATCTTACCCCGCCGGGAATGGAACATACTGTCTCGTTCCGCCGCCAGAATGCCCAAAACCGCTTAGTCGCTGCGCTAGAATCGAACAGCGTGTTCATTCGTCTCGTCCTCATTGCCACCCTCGGCCTATCGGCTGCCGTCCCAGATCAGGCGCTTGGCATTCTCCAGAAAAACTGCTGGAGTTGCCATGCCGGCGCCGTTGCTCTCTCCGGACTGCGGTTGGATAGTTCCGCCGCTGTCCTCCAAGGTGGCAAGCGTGGCTCCGCCGTGGTCGCTGGTCAGCCGGCCAATAGCCTACTTCTTCGTGCCGTGTCCCATGCCGATCCCAAGCTCGCTATGCCGCCCGGTGCCAAACTCGCCGATGCCGATATCGCCGTGCTCCGCGATTGGATCGCCACTGGCGCCGCTTGGCCCGCCACTGCCGCCGTTTCCTCCGGACCCGCCAAATGGTGGTCTTTCCAAAAGCCACAAGCGAAATCCGGTTCCATCGATTCTTTCATCACAGCCAAGCTCCGCGAAAAGCAGCTCACCGCCGCCCCCGAAGCCGATCGCCGCACCCTCATCCGTCGCGCCAGCTTTGACCTCCTTGGCCTTGCCCCC
>CANIFK010000133.1 GCA_947466555.1 Acidobacteriota bacterium
AACACCCCATACATCGGCAGCCGCAGCCCAAAGCTCATACTCGCCGCCTGGTCCACGTCCTCCACACTCGCAATCCCCTCGCTCACAATATGCGCCGCCTCGCGAATCAGCGCCATGTGCATCCGGTTCCCCAACTGCCCCGGCGTGTCCTTCTTCACCAACACCGGAGCCTTCCCGCAGGCCTTCAATAAATCCCGAACCCCCTCCGCCAAAACCAGCGACGTCCGCGCCCCCATCACCACTTCCACCAGCGGCATCAAATGCGGCGGATTCCAAAAATGAGTCGTCATCACCCGCTCCGGCCGCGCGCACCGCTCCGCGATCGCCGTGATGCTCAACCCCGACGTGTTCGACGTCAGCACCGCGTCCGTCAACCCATCCATCCGCTCAAACAACTCCTGCTTGAAAGCCAAATTCTCCGGCCCCGATTCCACCACCAACTCGGCCCCCGAAACCTCCTCCTCAAACGAAGAGGAAGCCCGCAAATGCGCCTCCGAAAACGCCACCTGCTCCGCCGTCGCCAAGCCATTCGCGGCCAATAGCGCCAACTGCCGTCGCGCCATCGCCAGCCCAGCCTGGGCACTCTCGTCGGTCCTCCCCAGAATCACCGCCTCAACGCCACCCAGCGTTAAGGTCATCGCAATCCCAGGACCCATCATCCCCGTGCCAATCACCGCGGCTTTCATCTATTTCAACTCAATCGTCAGCGACCGATAGGGCTTCGATCCCAGATTCGTCAACACCGGCGCGTCCTCGCCCTTGTTGTGCCAAAGGATCTCCCCGCGCTTCCGCTCCCGCACCGTCTTCTCTTTCGTCACCGAGTCCAGCCGCTCATACTTCGCATCGTCCAGCCACACAATCAGCTGATCCGTCGGCCGCGTGTAACGCTCTCGCGGCACCCCCGGCATATAGACGATTTCCTTCACCCGGATACGGGCGTTGTCCAACTTCACCGTCTCCGGATTCGGCGCCCAACCCATCAGCCGCAATCCGCCCACCGTCAGCAGGCACGCACCCAGCGCAACAAAGAGATATCGCATCCCAATGAAAATATCATGCAACGCTCCCCGCGTTTGTTTACTCTCATCTCCATGGATTTTCAAAAACTCCTCGATACCTCCATTCCGATCCTCACCGCCGTCGGCCTGAAAGTTCTCGGCGCCATCGCCCTCTGGGTCATCGGCCGCTGGCTCATCCATCTGTCCACTAACATTCTCGGCCGCACGCTCCGCCGCCAGAAGATCGAAGAAACGCTCATCCAATGGCTGATCGCCTCCATCGGCGTCGCCTTGAACATCGCTCTCGTCGTCGCCATCCTCGGCTACTTCGGCGTGGAAACCACCACCTTCGCCGCCCTCATCGCCGCAGCCGGTATCGCCATCGGCGCCGCCTGGGCCGGCCTGCTCGCCAACTTCGCCGCCGGCGTCTTCCTCGTCATCCTCCGCCCCTTCAAGGTCGGCGACTTCGTCACCGCCGGCGGCATCACCGGCACCGTCCACGAAATCGGTCTCTTCGCCACCACCATCATCAGCCCCGACAACGTCTCCACCTTCGTCGGCAACAACAAGGTCTTCGGCGACACCATCCAGAACTACTCCACCAACCCCTTTCGCCGCGTCGATCGCACCGCCCAGCTCAATGGCGCGACCGACGTCCACGCCGCCATCGCCCAACTCAAACAGCAGCTCCTGTCGATTCCCAACGTCGTCTCGAATCCCGCGCCCGACGTCGAAATCCTCGATTTCAATCTGCTCGGACCCGTCCTCGCCGTCCGCCCCTACACCCACACGGACAACTACTGGCAGGTCTATTTCGATACCAATAAGCTGCTCAGCCGCGCCGGTTTCGCCGCCCCCGAACAGCAAATCACCGTCCGCCAGAAGTAGATCGAAACAGAAAATTCAGGCGCGCCCGCTTGCGTTCGGGACATACTTAGATATAAGTAGTGTTGCTGTACCTTGAGGGCGCGCCCGCTCTCGCCAGTAGTTCCCCCGACCCGGGCGCATGAAAGCCGGGCTCCGTACCCGCCCGGCGGGAGTGTTCAACATGCAACTTCGTGTACTTGCCTTTGTCCTCGCGGGCGGCAAGGGAACTCGTCTCTACCCGCTTACCAAAGAACGCGCCAAGCCCGCCGTTCCCTTCGGCGGCCGTTATCGCCTGATTGACTTCGTCCTTTCCAACCTCATCAATTCCGGCATTTATTCCACCTACGTCCTCATCCAGTTCAAAAGCCAATCGCTCCTCCAGCACATTCGCGACGGCTGGGATTTCGGCGGCCTTCTCAAGAATCAGTTCATCATCCCCGTCCCCGCCCAGATGCGTTCCGCCGGCGAGACCTGGTACCGCGGCACCGCCGACGCCGTCTATCAGAACATCAATCTCATCGAACAGGCCGACCCCCATCTGGTCTGCATCTTCGGCGCCGATCACATCTATCGCATGAACATCCGCGACATGATCGAGTTCCACGAACAGAAGCGCGCCCAGATCACCATCGCCGCCATCCCTGTCCCCAAAGAAGAGGCCAAGGAGTTCGGCGTCATCGAGTGCAGCCCCGACGGCCGCATCACCGGCTTCCACGAGAAATCGGCCAACCCGCCCACCATGCCCGGCAATCCCGAGATGTGCCTCGCCTCCATGGGCAACTATATTTTCTCCACCGGCCTGCTTCTCAAAGAACTCTACGCCGACGCCGCCGACGAAAACTCCTCGCACGACTTCGGCCGCGACATCCTGCCGTCCCTCATCGGGAAGGCCGACATGTTCGCCTACGACTTCAATACCAATCGCATCCCCGGTGATCCGCCGAACTCGGAAGCCTACTGGCGCGACGTCGGTACCCTCGACGCCTACTACGACGCCAACATGGACCTCCGCGCCGTCGCCCCCGCGCTCAACCTCTACAACCGCGAGTGGAAACTCCGCACCGCCGGCTTCGAGGACCCGCCCGCCAAGTTCGTCTTCGACGAAGAAGGCCGCCGCGGTACCGCCCTCGACTCCATCGTCTCCGGTGGCACCATCCTCTCCGGCGGCACCGTCAAAGGGTCCATCCTCGGCCGCGGCGTCCGCGTTCACACCGGCGCCCACGTCGAAGATTCCATCCTGTTCGACAACGTCGACATCGGCCGCCATTCGAAGATCAAGCGCGCCATCCTCGATAAGAACGTCCGTATCCCCGAAGGCACCACCATCGGCTACGACCTCGAAGAGGACAAGAAGCGCTACTACGTCACCGAGTCCGGCATCGTCGTCGTCGAAGGCCATCGCAGCCACGTCGAACTGGCCACGATGTCTGTCTAACTTTCAGACAGATTACCGTACTACCCTGTCAAAAATCCCTACACCGCTCCGTTACATACGTCGCCGCTTGCTCATTCTAAAGTAGTTAGCTGTTTGGCCACCGGTTTGCAATGAAAGAGTCGAAAGGAGTTCGACTCAAAAATGATTATGCAAAAGGCGGTTCTGATGAGCACGGCGGCGGCGGGGCTCATGTTGTTTTCCACGGGGTGCGCGACGAAGCGCCACGTCCGGGCGGCGATTGCGCCGGTTGAGAACCGCGTTGGGGCGGTCGAGAAGCGCGCAACGCAGGCCGAAGCCGACGTGGACGCCCTCGAAAAGCAGCTGTCCCAAACCACCGAGGTCGCCAACGGCGCCGACCGCGAAGCCAAGCTCGCCAAATCCATGGCCCTGACCGCCGATGGCAAAGCCGTCGCCGCCGGCCAGCGCGCCGACGGAGCCAACGCGCTCGCCGAAAAGTCCCTCACCCGCATCAGCGAGGTGGAAACGACCTTCGGCAAAACCATCGATAACCTCTACGAGAATCTGGACAACTACCAGATGTCCCGTTCGGAAAACATCACCTTCGCCTTCAACAAGGCGGACTTGACGAAGGAAATGAAGGAGAAGCTCGACAGCTTCGCCACCACCGTCAAGGACCAGAAGAAGTTCGTCGTCGAAGTCCAGGGCTTTGCCGATCCGGTCGGTAACGCCGCCTACAACCAGGAACTCAGCCAGCGCCGCGCCATGACCGTCGCCCGCTACCTCTCGGTCGAACACAACGTCCCGCTCCGCCGCATCCAGATGCTCGGCGTCGGCAGTGTGAAGCCGGTGGCTGACAACAAGACCCGCGAAGGCCGCATGCAGAACCGCCGCGTGGAGATCAAGGTCTACACCTTGCCCACCGCCGCCAAGGCCGCTCCGTCCATCGCCAAGTCGCTGTAACCCTTTCGCTGTGCTGCTCTCGCCCCGGAACCTTCCCTGGTTCCGGGGCTTTTTTTGCTACTTCTTCAATTCCGCCAGCAGCGCTTCGGCGAAGGTCTTGCCCTTGGAGGCGAAGTTGCGGGCTTCTCCCGGATCCTTCTCCAGCGTTTCCTTCGCCTGCTGGGAGAACCCACGGACCCGGTTCACCATCTCCGCCTGCATTGCCGTGAGCTGGCGGCCTTCGGCGGCCGAAAGCGCCGCGCTGCAAACGCCGATCATCGATTCGGCCTGCTTACGGAGCTTCTCCCTCTGTGCGGGCGTCCGCAGTTCTCCCAGACGGTAGGCGGGAGGAGCGGATGGCTCCACGACGGTTTCCGCGCTGGCCGCCACCGGGGGCGGTGGCGGGGCCGGCCGCTGGGCGGGCTTCTTCTGCCGTACCGGGCGGGGCGGCGGCTCGGTGGGCGTCGCCGGGATCGACATTTGCGCCGTGGGCGCCGGGCGGGTGTCGGGATGACTGGCAATCGCCGGCGGCGGCGGCAGGTTCTTCGGCGGCGGCGCCGGTTCGGTATTGGAGACCTGATCGGGAATCCGCGCCGGCATCGGCGTGGGTGGCGGCAAAGGCGCCTTGGCCTGACGGAACGGGCCGCAACTGCTCGCCAACAGGATCGTGGACAGCAAAAGGGTCAGTCGCATTATGCTTTCTCCCCGACCGGCAGCGCGTCGTCGGTCACCGCGAATGGATCGTGGGCGACGGCGGGCAGGTCGATCCGGAACATCGTGCCATGCCCGGGCTGGGAGCGCATGGCGAGCATGCCGCCCATCAACTGCACCGCCTGATACGCCACGGCCAGGCCGATGCCGCTGCCGTTTGTCTTTGTCGTGAAATACAACTGGAAAATCTTCTCCTGCGCTTCTTCCGGAATGCCCGGGCCGCGGTCTTCCACTTCAAGCGAAATCTCGTCGCCGGCCAGCAGCAGGCGCAGGTACAACTGGCCGCCGTTGGGCATGGCTTCAATGCCGTTGACGACGATGTTCAACAGCGCCTGCTTCAACAGGTCGGGGTCGGCCCAGGCGACAGCGGGCGCCGATGGTGTGAACACCATCATGTCGACATTGTTGCGGGCGGCTTGTTCTTCCACCAGGTGGCCGATTTCGCGGAGGGTCTCGCCGGCGTCGAGCGTTGTCAGCTTAACGGCTACCGGGCGGGTGAAGTTTAGGAAGGTCTTCACCACGCGGTCCAGACGCGAGATCTCTTTGGCGATGATATCGACCTCCGACTTCATGTCGCCGTTATCGCCGGCGAGGCGCGAGCGAAGCACCTCCAGATTGATGGCGATGGCGTTGAGAGGGTTCTTAATTTCATGGGCCACCCCGCCGGTGAGGCGGCTGATGGAGGCCAGGCGGGAGGAGAGATCGAGGTGGCTGGCGAGCGCCTTTCGCGATTCGGCGTCCCGGAGGGTGACCAGCATCTGTCCGGCGTTCCAATCCAGGCTGACCAGGAAATTTACCTCGTCACCGCTGCGGATGCGGTGGCGGACGAGCATGTCGGTGAGCGGTTTGTGGAATTCGACGGCGGTTTGGATGGAGGAGCCGATGGGGGATTTGTCGGGGAACAGATCCTGGACGTGGAGGCCGATCAGTTCGTGGCGCTGCATCTGGAAGAGCCGCTCGGCGGGGCGGCCGGCCATGATGAGGCGTTCGTCTTCATCGAACAACAGCACGACCTCTTCCATGCGCTGGAGGAGCTGATCGATTTTGCCGCGGAGCTGGTCGGCATCCTGGCGGGCGCCGCGGACCTGGCGGCCGAGGACGCCGAGCTTGGATTGGAGGTCGGCGAACTCCTGGGATTCCTGGGGAGGGCGGAGAGGGTCGGCGGAGAACTCGCCGGCGGCGATTTTGTCGATGGTTTCGCCGACGCGGGCGAGCGGGCGGAGGGTGAGGTTGGAAAAAACGACCGTGTAGAGGATGGAAATGACGATGGCGAGGAGGGAAACGTAGGCGGTGTTCTGGACGCCGGGCTGGACGGCGGAGTGCATGAGCGCGTTGGAGGTGGTGATGCGGATGGTAAAAAGTTCCTGGTCGTCGCCGATGGCGGCCAAGGGGATACGGATGACGTAGTCCTGATTCCTGGTAAAAATTTCCCAGAGGCGATTGGAAATCGGTCGTTTTTGCCACTCGGTGTAGTCCGGCAGATTGGGCGCGGTGGCGCCGGCGTGGGCTGGATTGGCGGCGGTGAGGACTTTACCGGACTGGTCGGTGATGAGGATATCGACGACGAGGGAGGAGCTGGCCTGGGCTTTTTGGAGGAGCTGGGGGATGAGGAGATCTTCGCGGAGGATCTGGGCCCAGACGGCCTTGGTTTCATCGAGGTCTTTGGGGCGAGGACGCCACGTGGCGACGCGATCGTCGATGCGTTGGACGAGGAAGTCGCGCATCATGGTGGCGTTGGTCTGGGCGCGCTCCTGCACATCTTTGAAGGTCTGTTCGAGGGAGTTCTGCAGGTTGAGGCCGGCGAGGAAGAAGACGAGTGTCAGCACCAGCACGATGGTGGCGATGTGGAGGCGGGCCTTGAGAGAGAGCCGGGTGGTGAGGGACACTGCGTATCGGCCTTTAGAGCAAGTAAGGTTCCAAACTTTAGCCCTCCTGTTCGGCTTCGCCGTAGCCCTTCAGTTTATTGAAGAGGGTCTTCAGGCTGATGCCGAGCACTTCGGCGGCGCGGGTCTTGTTGCCCTTGGTCAGGATCAGAGTCCGCTTGACGAGCGCGCGTTCGGCATCGTCAATCGTTGTGCCGGAGGGGAGGACGAGGAACTCTTCGGAAGTGGATTCGGTGACGACGGCTTCGCGGACGGCGGCGGGGACCACCGAAGGGGGAAGATGGCGGGCGAGGACGATGCCATCGGCGGCGAGGATCACCGCGCGCTCCAGGGCGTTGCGGAGTTCGCGGACGTTGCCCGGCCAGCGGTGATGGCGGAGCAGGTCCATGGCGTCGGGAGCGATATCGATGACCTGAGTGCCGTGCTTGCGGTTGAGGTCTTCGAGCAGCGCGCGGGCGAGGACGGGGACGTCGTCGAGCCGGTCGCGGAGCGGGGGGAGGGTGATTTCAAAGACGTTGAGGCGGTAGAAGAGATCCTCGCGGAACTGGTTGGCGCGGATGGCTTCGGGTAAATTCTTGTTCGTGGACGCGACGACGCGGACGTCGACCACGGTCTCCGTCCGGCCGCCGAGGCGGCGGACGCGGGAGTCTTCCAACACGCGGAGGAGTTTTGCCTGGGTGTTCAACGGCATGTCGCCGATTTCGTCGAGCAGGAGCGTGCCGTGCTGGGCGAGTTCGAAGCAGCCGGCGCGGCGTTCGACGGCGCCGGTGAAGGCGCCTTTTTCGTGGCCGAAGAGTTCGCTTTCAATGAGCGATTCCGGCATGGCGGCGCAGTTGAGGGCGACGAAGGGGCCGTTGGCGCGGGGGGAGAGCGTATGCAGGGCTCGGGCGACCAGTTCCTTGCCGGTACCGGATTCGCCGGTGATGAGGACGGCGGCTTTGGAGGGGGCGACCTGTTCGACGAGCGAGAAGATCTGGCGCATGTTGGCGCTGGCGCCGGCCATTTGGCCCATGGAGCCGGTTTGGCTGAGTTGGCGTTGGAGGCGCTGGGTTTCTTCGGTGAGGCGGGCCTGGGTGATGGCGCGTTCGAGGAGCACGCGGAGGACGGAGGGCTGGATGGGTTTTTCGAGGAACCAGAAGGCGCCGAGCTCGTGCATGGTGCTGACGGCGGTTTCGATATTGCCGAAGGCGGTGAGGACGATGGCGGGGACCTGGATGTTTTCGGCGGGGAGGCGGCGGAGGAGTTCGAAGCCGTCCATGCGGGGCATTTTGAGATCGGTGATGAGGACGGAGAAGGGCTCGGCGGTGAGCTTGTCGAGGGCTTCCTGGCCGTCGGCGGCGGTGTCGGCGGCGAAGCCCCAGCCACGGAGCATGCTGGCGAGGCCGTTGCGCTGGGCCTCCTCGTCGTCGGCGATCAGAATGCGGGCGCTGGGGAGAGTTGCGGTTACTGCCATCGACACCAGTTTGCCACGGCTGGCGCTGTTACAATCGCAGTATGCGTGGCAACGACGAAGTAATCGCGTACCTGAATGAGTGTTTGAAGGCGGAGTTGACGGCGATCAACCAGTACTTCCTTCATGCCGAGATGATGGAGAACTGGGGCTACCAGAAGCTGGCGAATTACACGCGCAAGGAGTCGATCGACGAGATGCGGCATGCCGAGGCGTTGATCGAGCGGATCCTGTATTTGGACGGGACGCCGACGATGCACGAGCTGTTTCCGCTGGCGATCGGCAAGACCGTGAAAGAGCAGTTTCAGAACGATTTGAATCTGGAATTGCAGGCCGTGCCGCGGTTGAACAAAGCGATTGCGTGCGCGACGGCGGCGCACGACAACGGTTCGCGGGACCTGTTTGAGAAGATCCTGGTGGACGAAGAACACCACGTGGATTGGCTGGAGGCGCAGCTCCACATGATGTCGGAAGTCGGGGAAGGGAACTACCTTGCCCAACAGATCCACAAAGAAGAGTAGTTCGACGGTGGCGGCGCCGAACTGGTTTGTTTCGGCGCTGCTACTGCCGTTGTCGATCCCGCTGCTGGTGGTGATGGACATGGGGCGATGGGTGGCGGCGCCTTTGGCGCGGCGGCGGGAACGTGCGTTTGTTGCCTCGATGACGGAGCGGGGGCGGGTGATGGAGTTGGCGGCTTTCGAGGCCGCGATGGCGCGGGGCGAGGGGACGGCGATCGACGAGGCGGCGACGGCGGAGGGGCCGTGGCGGCTGTGGTGGACGCCGGAGGATGTGCGTTCGGCGTCGCCCTATCCGGCGGCTGCGGGGGAGTGGGTGATGGTGGCGTGGGAGTCGCAGTGGTTTCCGTTTTTCACGTGGGCGGCGGGGCGGTATTTGGATGGAGATAGCGGGACGGCGCGGCTGGTGGTGGTGCCGGCGCGTGACCGTTTGCGGGTGCAGGAGATTGTGCGGGGCGGGCGGTATGTGACGGTGTGTTCGTTTGCGAAGGTCCCGTTGGGGCGGGCGGCGGGGGCGTAGCTTTTTTGAGAAGTTTGGCGGGGCGGCTGCGCTGGTTGGAATTGGAGAGGGAATTATCCAATGAACCAGCCGGTGAGGGGAAGCGTATTCTGGACGGCCTTTGGGCTGTGTGAAGCGGAGTTTCTGTACCTGCTGGTGGCAGTGTGGCGGAGCGATTCGCATTGGGCGGAGCTTGGAGAGATTGTGCTGCTGCTCCTGCTTGGGCTTGTGGGCATCGTGGCGGGCCTGTTTGCGGCCGCGAAGAGTGAGACTACGCGGGTGCTGTGTCTGCTGGTGGTGACCGTGCCATTGCTGTGCGCGGCGGTGCCCGCAGTGACGGTGCTGACGGAAGAGACGCGGGAGCACGTGGCGGGTCCGGTGGACGGATTGGCGGTGGCGCTGCGGATGGGGAATGTGGCGGCGGTGCGGCAGATGGCGCCGGGGGCTGCCGATGTGAACCGGTTTTATGCCGAGGCGTCGCGGTTTCTGGCGGGTCCGGAGGGCGACGCGATGGACCGGCGGGCAATGTTGGAGGCGATTCTGGCGGCGGGGGCGGATGCGAATTATGCCGAGGCGGGACAGGCGCCGGCGTGGTGGGCGTGGATTCATCGGGATGGGCACCGGGTGGAGGATG
>CANIFK010000134.1 GCA_947466555.1 Acidobacteriota bacterium
CCGGCCTGCCCTTCCAGGACGGCACCAACAAGAACGCCCCCGCGCCCACCGGCGGCACCCCCGGCCCCAATATCTTCCAAAATCCCGTCGCCGCGTTCGCCGCTTTCACGTCGTCGCTCCCCGGCCTGCCCGGCCCCCGCAACGGCATCCGCGGCGATGGCAATTTCAACATCGACATGAACCTCGGCAAAACCTTCCAAATGCCCTGGCGCGAATCCCACTCCATGCAGTTCCGCTGGGAAGTCTTCAACGTCACCAATACCGCCCGTTTCGACCCCAAATCCATCGACCTCACCATCGGCGCCCAAAGCACCTTCGGCAAATACACCGACACCTTCACCCTCCCCCGCGTCATGCAGTTCACGCTCCGCTACGCCTTCTAGCCAAACATGCGAAAATAAAGGCTTCCGCATGACTGGCCACGATACTCGCCAAAAATTTCTAGACTTTTTCGCTTCCCGCGGCCACCGCGTTGTGAAGTCTTCCAGCCTGGTCCCGGCAAATGACCCGACGTTGTTGTTTACCAACGCCGGCATGAACCAGTTCAAGGACATCTTCCTCGGCATGGAGAAGCGCGACTACAACCGCGCCGCCACCAGCCAGAAGTGCGTCCGCGCCGGCGGCAAGCACAACGATTTGGAGAACGTCGGCTACACGCGCCGCCATCACACGTTCTTTGAGATGTTGGGCAACTTCTCCTTTGGTGACTACTTCAAAGCCGAAGCCATCGACTTTGCCTGGGAACTGATCACCAAGGATTACGGCCTCGACAAGGAACGCCTCTACGTCACCGTGTTCCGCGAAGACGACGAAGCCGAAGAGCTGTGGCAGAAGGTCACCGGCATCCCCAAGAGCCGCATCTTCCGCCTCGACGAAAAGGACAACTTCTGGCAGATGGGCGACACGGGCCCCTGCGGACCCTGCTCGGAAATCCACTACGATCTCGGCAAGGAAAACGCCGAACCCGGCCACGAACACGAAGAGTTCCCGCTCGACGGCGGCGGTCGTTTCGTCGAAATCTGGAACCTCGTCTTCATGCAGTTCGACCGCTCTTCCAGCGGCATCATGACCCGTCTGCCGAAACCGTCCATCGATACCGGCATGGGCCTGGAACGTCTCGCCGCCATCATGCAGGGCAAGACGACCAATTACGAATCGGACCTCATCCGCCCCATCATCGATTTCGGCGGCACCCTCTGCGACGTGCATTACGGCGATGACCCGAAGAACGACGTCGTCCTCCGCATCAACGCGGATCACGCTCGCGCCGCCGCGTTCCTGATTCACGACGGCGTCGTGCCTTCCAACGAAGGCCGCGGCTATGTGCTCCGCAAGATCATGCGCCGCGCGCTTCGCAACGCCCGCCGCATCGGCGTTGTCGAACCCTACCTCCACAAGCTCACCGGGTTCGTTGCCGAGTTCATGAAGCCGGCCTACCCGGAGTTGATCGAATCCATCGGCCGCGTCTCCCGCATCGTGAAGGAAGAGGAAAATCGCTACGCCACCACCTATCAAGTGGCCGAGCGTGTCTTCCACGATGAGGCCCGCAAGGCCGTTGGCGGCGTGCTCCCCGGCCCCGCCGCATTCAAGCTTTACGACACCTACGGCCTCGCCGCCGACGAGCAGGAAGAGATGGCCCGCGAGTTCGGCCTCGCCATCGACAAAGACGGCTTCGAAGCCGAAATGGACAAGCAGCGCGAACGCGCCCGCGCCTCCTGGAAAGGGGCCGAAAAGGCCCACGTCGCTCCCGTCTACGGCCAGTTGCAGGCCAAGAACGGCCGTACGAAATTCACCGGCTACGACGTCATGGTGCAGGACGATTGCAAGGTCCTCGCGCTCCTCGTCGACCAGCAGGAAGTGGACTCCATCCCCGCAGGCGCCACCGCCGAACTCGTGCTCGATACCACTTGTTTCTACGCCGAATCCGGCGGCCAGGTGGGCGACCACGGCGAACTGCAAACCAAGTCTGGTGACACCGTGGCTATGGTGGATCATACCTATCCGGCCGTGCCAGGTCTCTCGGTGCACAAGGTCGTCGCCGTCGCTGAAATCAAGAAAGGCGATGTCGTTCGCGGCGTCGTCAACGCCGAACTCCGCTCCGCCACGCGCCGTAACCACACCGCCACGCACCTGCTCCACGCCGCTCTCCGCAGCGTACTCGGCGTGCACGTGAAGCAGGCCGGTTCGGTGGTCGACCCCACCCGCCTCCGCTTCGATTTCAGCCACTACACCGGCATGACGCCGGAGGAAATTGCCGAAGTGGAACGCATCGTCAACGAAGAGATCATGCGCAATACCCCGGTCTCGACGGATGTCATGGAACTCGAAGACGCCATCTCCACCGGCGCCATGGCGCTGTTCGGCGAGAAGTACGCCGAGAAGGTGCGCGTCGTCAACGTGCCCGGCTTTAGCAAGGAACTCTGCGGCGGTACGCACGTCTCCCGCACCGGCGATATCGGCCTCTGCAAGATCGTCTCGGAAGGCTCGGTTAGCGCCGGCGCCCGCCGTCTGGAAGCCATCACCGGCAATGCCGCGGTGGAACGTTTCCAGGGAGCGACAACGACGCTCGCCCGCGTCGCCCACACCATCCACGCTTCCGAAGCCGATCTGCTCGAACAGATCGATAAGCTCCTCGCCCACCAGCGCAACCTGGAGAAACAACTGGAAATCCTGAAGAACAAGGTGGCCCAGTCGCAGTCGAGCTCGCTCGAAACGCAGGTCCGTGAGATCAAGGGTGTGCGCGTGCTTTCGGTCGAAGTCGATGGCCTCGATCGCGCCCAGATGCGCGGCCTGGCCGATTCGCTTCGCAACAAGTGGCAGTCCGCTGTCGTCGTCCTCGGTACCGCCGATGATCACGGTGTGGCGCTCGTTGTCGCTGTTACCAAGGACCTGACGCAGAAGGTCCACGCTGGCAAATTGATCGGACCCATCGCTGTCGCCGTTGGCGGCAAGGGCGGCGGCCGGCCGGATCTCGCCGAAGCAGGCGGCAAAGACGCCGCGGCGCTCGGCAAGGTGCTGGAGTCGGTCTACGCACAGGTCGATGGCCTCCTTTGATACCGACGTAGTTGTCGTTGGCGCGGGGCCTACGGGCCTCGCCTGCGGCATTGAGTTGGGCCGGGCAGGGGTGCGCGCCATCTTGATCGACAAGGGCTGCGTCGTCAATTCGCTCTATAACTACCCGACGAACATGGTGTTCTTCACCACGCCGGAGCTGCTCGAAATCGGCGACATCCCCATGACGTCGCTCAACGAAAAACCCAACCGCACCGAGGCGTTGAAGTACTACCGCCGCGTGGCCGATCACTATAAACTCGACATCCGCCAGTATCAGCGCGTCGAATCGGTAAGCGGTGAAGATGGTGCCTTCCTCGCCATCGCCTGTGATCAAAACGGCGATACCCACGAGTACCGCGCGAAGAAGATCATCTTCTCCACCGGCTACTACGACAAGCCCAACTACCTGAACGTTCCCGGCGAAGATCTGCCCAAGGTCATCCACTACTACCGCGAGGCCCACGCCTACTACGGCCACGACGTGCTGGTCGTCGGCGCCAAGAATTCCGCCGCCATTGCCGCGCTCGAATTGTGGTGGACCGGCGCCCGTGTCACCATGGTTCACCGCGGCCCGGAGATCCACCGTCACGTCAAATACTGGATCAAGCCGAACATCGAGAACCGCATCAAAAACGGCGAGATTCCGATGTATTTCAACAGCAGCGTGAAGGAAATCCGCGCCCACGACGTGGTCCTGAATACCCCGGACGGCGAAGTCACCATCAAGAACGATTTCGTCTTCGCCATGGTCGGCTACCACCCCGATTTCGAGTTCCTCGCCGCCCACGGCATCACGCTCGATCCCGAAACCCGCCGCCCCTACACCAACCCCGAAACGTTTGAAAGCCAGCGTCCCGGCATCTACCTCGCCGGCGTCATCGTGGCCGGCGTCCACACCAACGAAATCTTCATCGAAAACGGCCGTTTCCACGGCAAATCCATCGCCACCGCCATCGCCGCCCAGCTGTCCAAGTAACCCCATGCGCGTCCTCCACCTCGACTCCGGCCGGGAAATGCGCGGAGGCCAATTCCAGGTCCTCCAACTCATCGACGAACTCTCCGCCCGCGGCATCGAGCAGCAGTTCTTAAGCCCCCACGGCGAGCCCTTCTCCCTCCCCAAACTCCGCGCCCCTTTCGACCTCGTCCACGCCCACGACGCCAAGAGCCACACCCGCGCCGCGCTCTTCGCCAAAGCCCCGCTCATCGTCAGTCGCCGCGTCGCCTTCCCCATCAAAAACACCTGGACCAGCCGCTGGAAATATCGCCAGCCCGTGCTCTTCCTCGCCGTCTCCAAATACGTCGCCGGCAAGCTCATCGAAGCCGGCGTCCCCGCGCACAAAATCGAAATCGTCTACGACGGCGTCCAATCCCTGCCGCTCTCCACGCGCACCGGCCCGCTCATCGCCCCCGCCTCCAACGACCCCATGAAAGGCTCCGATTTGATCCGCCAATCGGGCCTCGAAGTCGAATTCACCACCAACCTCCCGGAGGCCCTCAAAACTGCCCGCGGCCTGCTCTACATCACCCGTGAAGAGGGCCTAGGCTCGGCCGCTCTCCTCGCCATGAGCGCCGGCGTCCCGGTCGTCGCCAGCCGCATCGGCGGCCTCCCGGAAATCGTGGAGCACGAACGCACCGGCCTGCTCACGGTCAACGATCCCCGCGAAATCGCCAACGCCGCCGCGCGCCTCCTCACCCCCGAATCCGACGCCTGGTCTCAACAGGGCAGGGAACTGGTCCACCAGAGATTCCTCACCTCCCACATGGCCGAAGCCACCCTCGCCGCCTACCGCCGCGCCATATCGTGAGAAACTGCAAAACATGCTCCTCACCCGCCGTGCCGCGTTCGGCACGTTAGCCACCCTCGTTGCTCAGGCCCAGCAACAGCCCCGCCCCAACATCGTCTGGATCCTCGGTGACGACCTCGGCCCCCAACTCGGCTGCTACGGCCACCCGCTCGTCCACACCCCCAACGCCGATCGCCTCGCCGCCGAAGGCGTCCGCTTCACACACTGCTTCACCACCGCCCCCGTCTGCTCCCCCTCCCGCTCCGGCTGGAACACCGGCGTCTATCAAACCACCATCGGCGCTCACAACCACCGCAGCCACCGCAAGGACGGCTACACCCTTCCCGACGGCGTCCGCCTCGTCTCCCATCGCCTGAAAGACGCCGGCTACTTCACCGCCAACGTCACTCAGCTCACCCCCGAACTCCGCGTTCCCGGCAAAACCGATTTCAATTTCAAAGTCGACAAACCCTTCGACGGCACCCACTGGCGCCAGCGCGCCGCCGGCCAACCCTTCTACGCCCAAATCAACTTCACCGCCCCCCACAAAGGCCCGCAATGGCCCCTCGCCCGCAAGCAGGCGAAGTTAGTAGACCCCGCCAAAGTCGAACTCCCGCCCTACTATCCGGACCACCCCACCGTCCGCGACGAAGTTGCCAACTACCTCGACGCCGTCAACAACTGGGACCGCCAACTCGGCGTCGCCCTCGACGAACTCAAAAAAGACGGCCTCCTCGACAACACCATCATCTTCGTCTTCGGCGACAACGGCCGCTGCCTCCTCCGCGGTAAACAGTGGCTCTACGACGCCGGCACCCACGTCCCGCTCATCGTCCGCTGGCCTGGCCACCTCAAGCCCGGTACCGTCCGCAAGGACCCGGTCATCTCGCTCGACATCACCGCGGCCACGCTCGACGCCGCCGGCATCGAACACCCCAAACTCTTCCACGGCCAGTCGTTGTTCAAAAAGGCGAAACCGCGCACCGAAATCTTCACCGCCCGCGACCGCTGCGACATGACCGTCGACCGCATTCGCGCCGTCCGCGACGCCCGTTACAAGCTCATCCACAACTTCTATCCCGAGCGTTCCTACGCCCAATTCAACGAGTACATCAAGAACAGCTATCCCACGCTAACGGTCCTCCAAACCCTCGATAAAGAAGGCAAGCTGAACGAACTCCAAAAACGCTGGGTCGCCCCCACCCGCCCCGAGTTCGAACTCTACGATCACGTCGCCGACCCCCACGAAGTCAACAACCTCGCCGCCGACCCCGCCCACAAAAAAGCCTTCGAGCGCCTCAAAAAGCGTCTCGATCAATGGATCACCGAAACCAACGACCAGGGCCGCACCGCCGAACCCCGCGCCGTCCTCGAAGCCGAAGAGCCGCGCCTCAACGTCGTAAAATAGAAAGGTCACCGCAATGCCATTCATCCACGACGATTTCCTCCTCCAGACCGCCGCCGCCCGCGAGCTCTATCACACCTACGCCAAAGACGAGCCCATTCTCGACTACCACTGCCACCTCTCGCCGCAGGAAGTGGCCGCCAATCGCCGCTTTAAAAACCTCCACGAAATCTGGCTCGAAGGCGATCACTACAAGTGGCGCGCCATGCGTGCCAACGGCATCCCGGAAGAGTTGATCACCGGCTCGGCCAGCCCCCGCGAAAAGTTCCAGGCTTGGGCCAAAACCGTCCCCTTCACCCTCCGCAACCCGCTCTACCACTGGACCCATCTCGAACTCCTCCGCTACTTCGACATCCCCGAGATCCTCAACGAAGACACCGCCGAATCCATCTGGAATCGCGCCAACGAACGGCTCGCCACCGACGAGCTCTCCGCGCAGGGCATCCTCGGCAAATTCAAAGTCCGCGCCCTCTGCACGACGGACGACCCGACCGATTCCCTCAACGAACACAAGCAAATCGCCGCCTCCGGCCTCGCCACCCAGGTCCTCCCCGCCTACCGTCCCGACAAATTCCTAGCCGTTCACGACCCGGCCATCTTCAACACCTGGACCGCCAAACTCGAATCCTCTGCCAATACCGAAATCCGCGGCTTCCAAAGCTTCCTCGACGCCCTCGCCAACCGCCACGACTTCTTCCACTCCATGGGCTCCCGGCTCTCCGATCACGGTCTCAACACCGCCTTCTCCGACCCCTGCTCCCATGACGACGCGGCCCACATCTTCGACCGCGCTCGCAACGGCCAACCCGCCGACGCCACCGAACACGCCCAGTTCGGCAGCTTCTTGATGCACTTCTTCGGCCGTCTGGATGCCGCCAAGGGTTGGACCAAACAACTCCACCTCGGCGCCCGCCGCGCCAACAACACCCGCATGTTCCGCCAGGTCGGCCCCGACACCGGATTCGACTCCATCGGCGATTGGCCGCAAATCGACGCCGTCGCCCGCTACATGGACAACCTCGATCAGGCCGGCGCCCTGCCCAAGATGATTCTCTATAACCTCAACCCGGCCGATAACTACGCCTTCGCCACGGTGATAGGGAACTTCCAGGACGGCTCTGTCCCCGGGAAGATCCAGTTCGGCAGCGGCTGGTGGTTTCTTGATCAGAAGGAGGCGATGGAAATGCAGATCAACGCCCTCTCCAACTGCGGCCTGCTCTCCCGCTTCGTCGGCATGCTGACGGACTCCCGCTCCTTCCTCTCCTATCCGCGTCACGAGTACTTCCGCCGCACGCTTTGCAACCTGCTCGGCCGCGACATCGAAAACGGCGAACTGCCAAACGATATGGCACTCGTCGGGGGTATGGTACGGAATATCTGTTACTCGAACGCCAAACAGTATTTCGCGCTCCCCGAATAGAGAATCAGATTCATACGCCGTGGCTATTGACCGATAACGCTAATAGCCATGGCGAAAAGTCCTGATGTTACGAAATCGCTCGCCGCAATCCCGCCATTCCCGCAAATCGCCACCGATGTTCTAAACCTGCTGAAGGATCCCGATGCCCCAATGCAGCGTGTCGTCAGCATGGTGGAGAAGGATGTCTCCCTCACCACCGCCATTCTGAAACTGGCAAATTCGGGTCTCTATGGGCGGAGACGAACCGTTGGGTCGGTTCGCTCTGCGTTTCGCGCCCTCGGCGCGGAGACGTTCTCTCAGACCATCATCCGGACAGCGGTTAAGAATTACCTGGGCAACTCCATGCCCACCGCCGATCTCAATCGCTGCTGGGCCCACTGCATTGCGTGCTCGGAAATCAGCAAGATTCTTGCAACTGGTCTCAACTTCCCGCCCGATGTCGCCCTCTCCGCCGGCCTCCTGCACGATCTTGGCCGCTTCGGCCTCGCCATCGCCGCCCCCGCCAAGCACAATCAACTCCTCAACGGCGAAGGCTACATCGATGTCATCGACGCCGAACGCGAACTCTTCGGTATCGACCATACCGAAGCTGGCCGCATCCTCGCCGAACAGTTCAACCTCCCCGACGAAATCCGCGTCGTCGCCGGCCGTCACCACGATCACATCAGCGGCGACGAACCCGACATGCTCTCCGTCGTCAGTGTCGCCTGCTCGGTTGCCAGTGCCGTCGGCTTCCAGGTCGTCTCGTCCTCGATCCCCAAATCCCTTGACGACGTAATCGCCACCGCCCCCGCCCCCATGCGCGGCCGTATCTCGCCGGACATCGAAGCCTGGATGACCGCCCTGCTCAACGTCGTCGGCCACAGTTAAAACATTCCCATCCCGGTCTGTTTTATCCCCCCTTCCTGCTATCGTGTTCTATAGCCATGCTCGAAGCCATACTGGCAGGACTCTTCGGCCTCCTCATCGGCAGCTTCCTCAATGCCTGCATCTTCCGGTTCCCTCGCGATATCCTCATCTGGGACCCGCCTCGCAGCTTCTGCCCCTCCTGTGAAAAGACCATCGCCTGGTACGACAACATCCCCGTACTCAGCTTCATCCTCCTTCGCGGCAAATGTCGCAACTGCGGCTATTCCATCCCCATCCGCTACATCGCAGTTGAATTACTTTGCGGAATAATGTACTTTTTAATTGTGCAGCGCTTCGGCCTCTCTCTCATCGCCGCTAAACTCGCGCTCTTCGCCGCCATCAATCTCCAGCTCATCGCCACCGATTTTGAGGAGCGTATCCTCCCCGATGAGTTCACCAAAGGGGGCGTGATCGTCGGCTTGCCCCTCGCCTGGTTCGTCCTCCTGCCGGTCACCTTCTCCTCCCTGTTCGTTCCCATGGGGACGTCTCTCCAGGTTCATTCGCTCGTTGAATCGGCCCTCGGCGCTGCCTTCGGCTACGGCACGCTGTGGACCATCGGCACGCTCTACCAGAAGTTCCGCGGCCGCGAAGGCATGGGCATGGGCGACTACAAAATGGCCGCCATGATGGGTGCATTCCTCGGGCTAATGCCCATGATGTTCGCGCTCATGATCGGTTCGGTGCTCGGTGCTCTGGCCGGTTTGGCCGTGATTCTCCTCACCAAGGAGGAGGCGTCCACCTACGAAGTGCCCTTCGGATCGTTCATGGGAATCGCCGCCCTCGCCGTCGCCTACATGGAAGCAGTGCAAGGAGCGGCCAATGCTGTTGTACACTGAGGAATTACGCTGATGAAAGCGCTCCTGGAGAGTCTCGGTCCCAGCGATCCGGACCTGGCTCTTGCCCTGGCCATCGATCCGCAACGCCTCCCTGCCCATGTGGCCGTCATTATGGACGGCAATGGACGCTGGGCGAATCGCCGTTTGCTGCCGCGTGTCGCCGGTCATCAGGCTGGCATCCAACCCGTCCGCACCACGGTGGAAACCTGTTCCGCGCTCGGTCTGGAAGCCCTCACCCTCTACGCTTTCTCCGTCGAAAACTGGAAGCGCCCACGCACCGAAGTCGACACGCTCTGGAGCCTCCTTCGCGTCTATCTCCGCAAGGAACTGGCCACGCTGCAGGAAAACAACGTCCGCCTCAACGCCATTGGCCGCCTGGAGTACCTCCCCGCCGCCGTTCGCGAAGAGCTCAATTCCACCATCCGCGCCACCGAATCGAACACCGGCCTCCGCCTCAATCTCGCCATCAACTAC
>CANIFK010000135.1 GCA_947466555.1 Acidobacteriota bacterium
TATTTGCGCTGCGCGTATTCGAGACCGCGGGCGGTGCCGGGGACGCCGGAGGCGCGCCAGCCGGTGAGCGAGTCGCGCGTGGGGTTACCGTCCTTGTCGAGATACATGTCGCGCGTGGCGGTGAGCGGAGCGCGTTCGCGGAAATCGATAAACGTTGTGCGGCCGTCGGCGAAGCGGACAAGCATGAAGCCGCCGCCGCCGAGATTGCCGGCGCTGGGGTGAGTGACGGCGAGGGCAAAGCCCACGGCCGCCGCGGCGTCGATGGCGTTGCCGCCGGCCTTCAAGACGGCCACGCCGGCGTCGGTGGCGTTCGATTCACGGGAGACCACCATGGCCTTGCGCGCGCGGACCGGTTGGGCTGCCTCCAGCCCGGGCAACACTAACGTGAATAAGAGCAGGCTGGCGATCGATCGGCGCATACTTATCAGTTTACACCCCCTGTTTTCGGCGTCTCTTCCAATCAAACAGAGCCACGCCGGTGGCCACCGATACATTCAAGGAGGCGATGTGGCCGCTCATGGGGATGCTGACGAGGACGTCGCAGTGTTTGGCGACCAGGTCATGCAGGCCGCGGCCTTCGGCGCCGACGACGAGAACGGTGGGGTCGGCGTACTGGACGGTGTCGTAGGTTTCTTTGCCGCGCTCGTCGAGGCCGTAGATCCAGAAGCCTTGTTTTTTCAGGCGTTCGAGTGTCTGGTTGACGTTGCCGACTTTGACCACGGGGAGGTGAGCGAGCGCGCCGGCGGCGGCTTTGGCAACAACCTCGGTGACGGGGGCGGCGCGGCGATCGGGAATAACTACGGCGTCGGCGCCGGCGGCGTGGGCGGTGCGGATGATAGCGCCCAAGTTATGCGGGTCTTCGACGCCATCGAGCAGGACTAACATCTTGGCGGTGGCGGCGACGTCGTCGATGGACTGATAGGGACTGGCGGCGACCATGGCCATGACACCCTGATGGACGGAGGCGCGACTGGCGCGATCGAGCGCTTCGCGGGTTTCAAAACGAACCGGAACTTTGAGGGTGCGGCAGAGGTCGATGATCTCCTGGAGGCGGGGGCCGCCGGCTCCTTTGGCAATAGTTACGCGATCGATGGGCTGCCCGGATTTCAACGCGGCCAGGACGGGATGGATACCTGCGATAGTTTGCACTTTCCTCTAGTTTCCCGTGATTTTCTTTTCGGCGCATGTGGGTCCGTGTGAAAGGGTTCGTACTAGGGCATAATTAGGCGAGTGGAAACGCAGGAGCCAATCGAAACTGCCGACGCCCCCGGCAGCGCTAACGGGATCGAGAAGGGCGCACTGTCGTCGCCGGCGGACATCCCCAATAAGCTGTATTTCAAGATCGGGGAAGTGGCCAGGCTGACCGGTGTGAAGCCCTATGTTTTGCGGTATTGGGAGACAGAATTTACGGGGCTGGGGCCGAAGAAATCCGGCACCAATCAACGGCAGTACCGGCGGAAAGATGTGGAGTTAGTTCTGGAGATCAAGCGGCTTCTGTACGAGAAGCGGTTCACGATTGAAGGGGCGCGGAAGCATCTCGGGCAGCGGAATAAGGGCTTGGCAGTGGCGGCCGCGGCAGCGCCGAAGACACCGCCGCCATCGGCGCAGGGTGCGCTGTTTGCGTTGCATCCGGAGCCGTCGGGCATTCCGAAAGAGAAGTTGGATCCATTGCGGAAAGAGCTGCGGCTGATTTTGGAGATGCTGCGCTAGCTCAGTGAGCGGCTTTGGCGGGTTCCTTTTTGTGCTCGTCGGGCTTGGCTTCGCCGTGGGCGGCTTCCTCTTTCTTGGCTTCGCCGTGTTCGCCCTTCTTGGCTTCGCCATGCTCGTCTTTTGCGTCTTCGCCTTCGGATTTGGGCTTCTTAACGGCGCCTTGGAGGTGCTGGACGATGATGGAGATGCGGCGGTTGGAGGCGTCGGCGGCATCTTCGCCGTTGCGCAGGCGCTGGTCGGCAAAGCCGCGGATCTGGGCAACCTGGTCGCCGCGGACGCCGTGAGCCTGCATGATGCGGCGGGCGGTGTTGGCACGGTCCGAACTCAGTTCCCAGTTGCTGTATTCGCCGGCGAACTGTTTGGAATCGGTATGGCCTTCGATGAAGACTTTGTTGGGTAGCTGGCCGACTTCCTGGGCCAGGCGGCCGATGATCTCCGTGGCCTGTTCAGTGGGCACGGGGCTGCCGCTTTCAAAGAACGTGCCTACGTCAGATTCCATCAGTTCGATGCGGAGCCCTTCTCCGGTGACCACCATGGTGATCTTGTCCTGCAGTTCCTGGAATTTGGTGGATTGTTTGAGGGATTGGGCGATTTTCTCCTTCAACTGCTCCATGTCCTTCGCGGCCAGATTGATGGCATCGCCACCGGCGCCGGCCATGTCGGAGCCGATCATTTTGCCGTTGCCTTCCGGATCGGTAAAATAGCCGCCGATGGCCTTTTGGGTTTCCTGGCTGGAGTTCAACAGCCAAAGCACCATGAAGAGCGCCATCATGGCCGTCACGAAGTCGGCGTAGGCCACTTTCCAGGCGCCACCATGGTGGCCGCCATGACCGCTGATCTTCTTGATGATGATGATTGGCTGCTCTTTGGCATTATCTTCGGCCATTATGCTGCCCCTCCCTTACACGTCTTTTCCATTTCCTTGAACGTGGGCCGTTCGTGGGCGGGGATGGAGCGGCGGGCAAATTCGACGGCCAGAATCGGCGCGGCGCCGCGGATGAAACTGATCAGCCCGACGCGGAGGAAGTTGTAGTATTCGCGCTGGGCGGCATTGGCGCTGGCCATGTTAACGGCGATGGGGCCGAAGAAGCCGTAGCTCAACAGAATGCCGAGGAAGGTGCCGACGAGCGAGGCGGCGACGTGGTGGCCGATCTCTTCCGGGGGCCCACCGAGTGCGCCCATGGTGATGACGATGCCGAGCACGGCGGCGACGATGCCCAAGCCCGGGAAGGCGTCGGACACGGTAGAGAGCGCCGTGACCGGGGCGGTGTTTTCGTGATGGTGGATGTCCATATCCATTTCCATCATTTGGTCGATTTCAAAGTGGCCGACGCCGCCGCTGATGCTCATGCGCAACGTGTCGCAGACGAAGTGGACGGCGTGATGGTCTTTGATGAATTTCGGGTACTTGGTGAAGAGTTGGCTCTTGTCCGGTTCTTCGACGTCGGCTTCCAGTTTGACGAGACCATTTTTTCGGGCGTAGTTGAAGATGTCGTTGAGCATCTTCAGTTGCTCCAGGTAGAAGGCTTTGTTGTACGGGGAGCTTTTGAGAATGCCGAGCACGCCCTTGAAAACGCCCATGACGACGGGGAGCGGATTGGCGATAAAGAGAGTTCCGAACGCGGCGCCGGCGATGATCAGCATTTCGTAGGGCTGAAAAAGCACCTTCATGTTTCCATGGGAAAGAAGGTACCCGCCGACTACGGATCCGATGACGATTACGATACCGATGATGGCAAACATAGTTCTCATTTGCCTTATCGGTGAAGGGGGGAGAAATAGTAGGGGAACTAGAGGGAGGCGATGAGATCCAGCATGCGTTCGGCGGCGCGCTGGCCGGCATCTTTTTTGGAAATTCCGTCGGCGCGCGAGGCCTTATCCTTGCCGACCCGGACCTCTACGGTGAAGGTTTTGGCATGCTCCGGGCCGCGTTCGGCAACGATGACGTATTTGGGCTGGGGAAGCCCGCAGGCCTGCGCTTTCTCCTGGAGAGCGCTCTTGAAATCGGTCAAGGCGGTGGGGAGGGAGACTTCAAAATCCCAGGCGCCTTGCGGCAGGATGCGGCCACGGACGAAAGCGCGGGCGGCGTCCATCCCGCCATCGAGGTAGACGGCGGCTAGAACTGCTTCGAGCGCGTTGGCGAGGATGGCCTTCTTGCCCCGGCCCCCACTCATTTCCTCACCACGGCCGAGCCGCAGGGCGTCGCCCAAATGCAGCTCCTCTGCCACCGTGTGCAGATACGTCGCGCTTACAAGCCACGACTTCAATTTCGATAGTTTCCCCTCGGAATAGGCGGGGAAACGCTCAAACAACGCCTCACTGACCAGGAACCCGAGAATGGCATCGCCAAAGAACTCCAACTGTTCATTGTCGGAGGCGGTGGTTTTGGCCACCGGTTCGGGAGTGGTTTGTTCGGCGGGGTGGGACTTATGCGTCAACGCGCGGATCAGGACATCCCTTTCGCGGAAGGAGTATTCCATCCGGGCGATAAGGGTATCCAGATCCGCGCGCGTCGACAAAAGACTACTTCGCTCCCTTGGCCTTCACCGCACGCTCTTTTTCGGACTTGGCGTAGGTGGCAATGGCCGGGTCGAGACCGGGCTGGGCCAGAACCTTGTCGAAGGTGGCGATAGCGTCATCGAGCTTGTTGGCCGAAACCTGTGCGGCACCGAGGCGAACGAAGGTGGCGCCGTTCGAGGGGTCGGTAGTGGTGGCGGTGGTGTAGTGGTCGATGGCGTCCTTCCAGTTCTTGCGAATGGTGGCGGTCATCCCCATGGCAACGTGGGCTTCGGCAGTGTAGCCGTTCTTGGCCTGGGTCCACTGTTCATCGGTGAGGCCGGGGTTGAATTTGGGGGCCGTCTTGATGACTTCCACGGCTTCCTTGGCCAACTTATCGGCACGGCCGAGCTTTTCTTCCTTATCAAAATCGAATTCCTTGGTGGTTTTGGCCAAGGCGGTGGCGATCATGATGCGGGCGTGAGCGGCAAGGGCGCTGGCGCCATCGGCTTCGACGGTGCGTTCGCCGAAGACGATGGTGTTGGTGGCATCGTTCTTCTCGTTGTAGCTGTTGGTGATCATGTAGAGCGCCAGACCCTTGAAATCGGTGTCGGCGAACTTCTGCAACAGGTTATTGGCGGCCTTGATGCGCGAGTCGTTATCGGCGGCCTGGAACATGGCGTTCAGGGCGTCGACTTCTTTCTGCGACTTGGGCTGGGGCTGTTTGGCCTGAGCGAACAGCATGGCGGCTGCCAGGGAACCGGTAACGAGCCGCAGGAACAAATTCTTCAACATCTACTTCTCCTTTTTCTTTTCTGGTTGGGAAATCTCTAGCAGAGCTTTTTCGGCCGCCTTTTTGATGGCCGGGGGAATACCTTTGACGGCGAGGGCCGCCTTGTAATGCTCTACAGCCTTGTCCTGCTCGTTATTGACGGCCCACAAGTGGCCGAGATTCACGTTGCTTAACGACCGTATCGTGTCGTCAGGTTCAAGATCGAGCACCTTCTCGAATAGTTTCACGGCGAGTTCGGGATCGCGCTGGAGGGCGGCGATACGAGCGAGCCCGTAGTAGGCCTTGGCATGGAGGGGCTTTTCGGGGGTTTCCTGGAGGGCACGCAGAAAGACAGGTTTGGCTTCGGCGTACTTCTTGGCGCGATAGAGATCTTCGGCATCTTCGAGGGTTTTGAAGACGCCGGTGATCTCTGATTTTTGTTCGGTACGGGAGACCTTGATGGTCTTCGTAGTTTTGGCGGCAGCGAACTCGACCCCTTGGAGGCGCTTATCTTCCTTCTTGAGGTCGATGGCCGTAATCATGTCGGGGTAGTAGAGCCGCATGGAGACTTCCTGCTTCTCGTAGACGGCGAGCGCCTCGTAGAAATAGGGGACCATGATGAAGCCTTCTTTGAGCGCGAGGTCCACCATTTTCGGGCCTTCGGCTTTATTCAAGCGGGCTTCGATGGCCTTGGCCAGGCAGGCGGTGGTGAGGAGTTGGAAGTCGTTTTTGTAGTATTCCTCGAGGGCGGGGGCGGCTTGCGCGAGGTCGATGAGGGGCTTCTTTTTGGTGAGTTGTTCGAGGTATTTGAACGACAGGGGGTCGAGGAGGTAGCGGATATAGGCGTAGCGGAGGTAGTCGAGCTGGGGCTCGGGGGCGGGGGTGAGGACGATGTAGTAATCGTCTTTATACTCGCGGGTTTGGATCTGATTGGGGGGACCGAGGAGTTCGACGAAGATCTGGAAATGCCGGCCGACGTAGCCGCTGGTGGGGTTGCGGAGGTAGGAATTGACGTTGGAAATCGTCTTGATGAATGGCTCCTGGTAGCCTTCGAGGAGCTTGTCGATGGCGGGCTGGGCTTCGGTCCAGAGCTTGTCGATTTCGGCTTCCTTGTGGAAGCGGGTGAGCAGGCGATCGAAGCCTTCGAGCGGGGCCAGATCGGGGGGCATTTCGTGGGCGGCGAACTTGTAGTTGAAGTTGGGCGGACCGTCGACGGAGAGGGCGAAGGAGATGAAGCGGCTGAGGTCGAGCGGGCGGCCGTTGACCTTGCGACGTTCGAGGTATTCCTTGAGTTCCTTGACGGTGGCGAGATTGCGGGCCTGGATGTGCTGGGTGACGGCGGCGCGGAGGGGATGATTATTGGGGGACTGGGCGTCGACGTCGTAGCCGGCGGCGTTGAGCGCGGCCATAACGGTGAACAGAGCTGGGCTTGCGTCCAACTGGCCCGGTTGGGCTGGTTTGGCCTGGGAATAGAGGAAGGTTGCGCCGAGAGCGCATGCAAAAAATACGCGAAGCACCGATTCTGATTGTATCTTACCGGTTGTGGTAACCGGGGTTAAAGGATGCCGCGGTGGACGGCTAGCGCTTGGAGAAGACGATTTCGACGCCGCCGGTGATGCCGCGGCCGGGCATGGGGACGCCGATCACTTCCTGGTAACGGACGGCGGCGAGGTTGGTCAATTGCAGGTACGGCTGGACGCGGCCGCGTTGCCAGCTGGCGAACACGTCCCAGATGGCGTAGGGGGAGCGGCCGAGGCGTTCCATGGCGCCGACGCGACTGCGGGCGGTGAAGCCTTTGCCGAGGGCGGCTTGCCACGTCGCCAGGCCGGTGTGGCGGGGGTAGTTGAAGACGTACTTCGACTGCAGGGCGCCTAGGACGGTTTGGGCGCCGTTCAGGGCCGTGTAGGAGAGCTCGATGCGATGATGGCGTTGGACGACCGTCGCAACCATGGCTTCGAAGCCGGTGAAGTTGAGGCTCTGAAAATTGGTGGCGCGCCAGAGGTCGGTGGGGTTGGCGCGGACGTAGTCGATGCCGTCCTTTTCGCGGCGTTGGAAGACGGTGAAAGCGCCGCGCCAGTTGGCGTTGGCGTTCCAATCCAGGCCACCTTCGTAGCTCCAGGCGCTCTCGGGGCGGAGCAGCGGGTTGCCGACGTTGCCGGGGTCGCGGTAGTAGAGATCGGTATAGCTGGGGAGGCGGAAGGCGCGGGAGGCGCTGGCGCGGAGTTTCACGTGCGGGTTGAACCAGAAGCCGGCGCCGGCGCTGGGATTGAACTGGTGTTGGAGATTGCGATAAACCTCTTCGCGGACTCCGATGTTGAGCGAGAACCGGTTGAGGGCGCGAATGTCCCAGGCGGCGTAGGCGGAGCCGCGGGCGCGGGAGTGGTTGCCGAGGTTGTTGGAGTTGATGGAATCGTGGAGGAATTCGGCGCCGTAGTGGAGGCGGCTGGACTTGGGCAGCTCATCCGTCCGGCGGAGTTGGGCCTGGTAGCTTTCGGCGATGTGGCGGTTGGTGAAGACTTGCGGCCGGTCGCGGTAGAGGACGAACAGATCGGAATGGCGGCGGTAGGCGAGGGCGAATTCGGTCTTTTTGCCGAGGCCCTGGCGGAGGCCGGCGAACCAGGATTTGGTGCGTTCCCAGGAGTTGAAGTTGCCGTAGAACTGTTCGCCGCCGAAGGGGCGATCGTTGTGGGCGAGGTTGATTTCGGTGCGTTTCCAGGCGGTCGTGGAGGCGACGGAAAGATTGCGGAAATCGCGATTGGGCATGAAGCCGGTGGAGAAATCGCGGGAGAGGGTGAGGTGTTGGGCGAGGGGGCCTTTGACGTAGGCGAGAGAGGCACGTTGTTGTTGCGTGCCCCAGTTGCCGAGGCCGGCGCGGAGGCGAATTTCGGAGTGCTCGGGGGGACGGGTGATGAAGTTGACGACGCCGGCGGTGGCGTCGGAACCGTAGAGGGTGGAGCCGGAGCCCTTGAGAATTTCGACCTGGGAGAGGGCGTCGAGCGGGACGGGGACGTCCATGTTCAGATTCGAGGATTGGACGCTGTTGAGGCGCATGCCATTCCAGAGAACGAGGGTTTGGCCAAACGAGCCGCCGCGGATGGAGAGGCCGCTTTGGATGGCGCCGGGAGCGCGTTCGCGGAGATCGACGGAGGAGTCGAGGTTGAGGAGGTCGGAGATGGTGGCGGTGAGAGGGGCGAGCTCACGGGCGGGAACGGCACGGACGGTGCGTTCGGACTCTTCGAGAGGGATGGGGTCATAGGCCCCGGTGACGACTACGGTCTGCTTCGTCTTTGCCTGTTCCTTCTGGGGCTGTTCTTCCTGGCTCCACACTGTGGCGGCGAACAACGCGGCCGCGTAAAAACGTAACTTCATGCGATCTTTCCACTGTAGCAGCGCGGGTGATTGATACACTTTTACTAATGCTTCGTTGGTGGTCTGTTGTTCTTTTTCCCTTTGTTCTGGGGGCTGTGGAGCCTCCGCCTTCTGATCAGTTTGCTATGCAGGAGGTGCTGCGGCGCTACATCCAGGCGGTGAATGATTGCGATGGCGCGGCGGCGAAGGCGGCGGTGGCGCCGGGGTTTCTGACGCGGTTGAGCTGGACGCGGCCGCTGTCGTTGCGGTTGATGCCGACGAAGGAGATGTGCCAGCCGCCGGCGGTGCGATTGGAAGTGACGATGCTGGCGCGGCTGTTCAATATGGCCACGCCGGAGGTGACTTTATCGGACGGGTATTTCCGGACGATCGGGCTGGCAGGAGGCGACCAGGCGGGGCGGGTGAGCATTGCGTTTGTCCGGCATCTGGGGGCTTGGAAGGTTTTTCAACTGCGGTTCCAGCCGGCGAATTTCGAGCCGCCGTATTATCCGGTAGAACCGGCGACATCGCGTATGGCGCCGGGGAAGGACGGGTGGATTGCACTGGGCGCTGAGGCGTTTCAGGATGCGATTACTCCGGGGTGGCCGAAGTCGTGGGTGGTGGAGAACGGCGTGTTTCATGCGCTGCCCGTATTGCCGGCGCGGTCGTTGCGGACTCGCGATACGTTTCGATCCTTCGAGATGGAGTTTGAGTGGAAGACTTCGCCCA
The DNA here is from genome assembly GCA_947466555.1 of Acidobacteriota bacterium. Taxonomy (GTDB): domain Bacteria; phylum Acidobacteriota; class Terriglobia; order Bryobacterales; family Bryobacteraceae. The sequence continues at coordinate 9,056 of CANIFK010000135.1, forward strand.
AAGGAAATTCGGGCGTGAAGTACCGGCTGTTTTATTTGAGCCAGACGCCGGCGTTGGGAAGCGATGGGGCGGGGTATGAGTATCAGGTTGCCGATGACAACGGGGATCCGGGGGCGATTGGGCATCCGGTGGAGCGAACGGGAGCCCTGTATAACCAGTTAGCACCGAAGGGGGCGGAGCCGATGCCGGTGGGGGAGTATAACCGTAGCCGGTTGGTGGTGCGCGGGCGGCATAGTGAGCACTGGCTGAACGGGGTGAAGGTGATGGAGTTCGACGCCGAGTCGACGCCGCCGGAGAGCCCGATTCTGTTGCAGCATCATGAGTCGGAGTTCTGGTTCCGGAACTTGCGGGTGCGGCGGCTGGAGTAGTCGGATTTGTTTCGCGTCGGGCGCTATCGTTTGCGGTGAACGGCGAGGAGAGCCAGGCCGACGGCGGTGGCAATGCAGGTGGATGGCTCGGGGACGCCTGTGGGGGGAGGATTGAGCGCATCGCCGAGGACTTGGAAGTTGAGGTCGCGATTCCCGCCGCCGACAGAAAGGAAGTTGGCGTTGGCATTGGAGGCGTAGAGGGCGCCACCGGCATAGGTATTAGTGAGCGATCCGGCGATGGTGATTTCCGAAACGGTGTAGGCGAAGTATTGGGTATTGGGGTTGAGCATGATACCTGTGAAACTCCATTGATTATTGACGATGGTGGAGGTGGCGGCGAGGGCGCCGGGGGTTGCGGCGCCGAGGTCTGAGGGCTTGCCGAGGTATTCGCTGGTGAGCAGGAAGAGAGTGCCGCTGGAGACGGGGTTCTGCGCGAGATTGA
>CANIFK010000136.1 GCA_947466555.1 Acidobacteriota bacterium
CCCCCAACATCGACCGCATGGCCGCCGAAGGCACCCGCTTCACCCAGGTCTATGCCGGCTGCACCGTCTGCGCCCCCTCCCGCTGCGCGCTGATGACCGGCTTCCACACCGGCCACGCCCGCGTCCGCGGCAACAAGCGCAACGAAGAACTCCTCCAAGCCGGCGACTTCACCATCTCCGAAATGTTCAAAAAGTCCGGCTACACCACCGCCATGTTCGGCAAGTGGGGCATCGGCGGTCTCGGCCACCCGGGCTATCCCACCCGCAAAGGTTGGGACGAATGGTTCGGCTTTTTCTCCCAGCTACACGCCCACACCTACTACCCCGAACACCTCCTCGACGGCGAACACGAACACCTCGTCACCGGCAACTGGGGCGCCACGAAGAAGGGGTACGCCCCCGACCTCTTCCTCGATCGCGCCCTCAAATTCATCGATAAAAACAAGGCCAACCCCTTCCTCCTCTACTTCGCCAGCACCATCCCCCACGCCAACAACGAACTCGGCCGCGACACCGGCGACGGCATCGAAGTCCCCGAGGACGCCCCCTACTCGGGCAAGTCCTGGCCCAAGCTGGAACGCAAGTTCGCCGCCACCATCACCCGCCTCGACCGCGACATCGGCCGCATCCTCGAAAAACTGAAAGCCCTCGGCCTCGACGACAACACCCTCGTCCTCTTCTCCAGCGACAACGGCGCCCACCGCGAAGGCGGCCACAACCCCGACTTCTTCAAATCCAGCGGCCCGCTCCGCGGCATCAAACGCGACCTCACCGAAGGCGGCATCCGCGTCCCCTTCATCGCCCGCTGGCCCGGCAAAGTCCCGTCAGCCAAAGTCAGCGATCACCCCTTCGCCTTCTGGGACATGATGCCGACGCTCGCCGACGCCATCGGCGCCAAAGCCCCGCAAGGCATCGACGGCATCAGCATGTACCCGGCCCTGCTAGGCCAGCCCGCCAAAACCCACGAATACCTCTACTGGGAATTCCACGAAGGCGGCTTCTCCCAAGCCCTCCGCGCCGGCGACTGGAAGCTCGTCAAATCCAAAGGCAAGACGATGCTCTTCAACATCAAGGCCGACCTCCACGAGGACACCGACCTGGCTTCTGCCAACCCCGACATCGTCGCCCGCCTCGCCAAGCTTATGGCTGGCGCACGGACGGACTCTCCGGACTTCCCAGTAGCGTAATCTTCTCATTCCGCAAATACCCATACCGGTTCACCCACACTCCGTGGTTCGACGCCGCGCGCCCCACTGCCAGACGCTGCTTGAAATCGCTGACCGGCCCATACCCGTGAATAAACGAAAACACCGGCGTCGCCCCGGCCGCCTTCTGCGCCTCCCGGACCTTCCGAAGTTGAGCCTCCACGCCCACCGGATGCGCCTCATCTGGCTCCGGATACCGGTAGTCAGCCAACCGCGTCGAATACGGCGGATCCTGAATCTCCAGCCACTGGCTTAACGCCCGCACCAGCAGTTCTTCATTCAACCCCGGATTCGCCTGCATCAGCGCATCCCCATAGAACCGGAAAATCACCGGCCAGTGCATCGTGTACAGCTTGCAGTGGATGGCCGTCGCGTGCCGTGCCAGCGCCGAAAACTGCATCCCGCTCACCGTTGAAAACGGTGGCGGAAACGTCCCGAACGTCAACGCAATCCGCGCCGGAATCGTCTCCCGCAACCGCATGGCGTACTCACTCACCAGCGCGCCCTTAAACCGCAGCCACTCCAAAATCCCCGGGTTATCAATCAACGAAGTCAGCATCGCGTTCCGCCCGCCATCGGCCTGCAGGAACCGCTCCAAATGCGCATTCCGCAACCCGCCGTGCATCAGCCGATACAGCTCCAACACCGCCTTCTGCATCCGCGGAAAATCAAACCCCAGTCGCGCCGCCGCCGGCTGGCAATGCGGCCCAAAATCCAAAAACACGTCGTCCAAAAAGTACGGCGGATACTCCGGCCAGTCAAACCGGATCCCGTCAATCTCCGGATACTGCTTCACCAAATCGCGCGTCAACGCCAGCGTGTAATCCAACACATGCGGACTCGCCAACGACCCGTTATTCGCCAGCCGCCGCGGAGGCACGCGCCCGTCCGGCAACCGCGGCTTATCGTCCTCCACCGGCCCGCCAAACTGCACCCGGTACCCCGGTGGAATCGCCGCCTGAACCTGCAAATAGGTCTGGATATGCCGCGACTGCGCAGCCCGCAAAAACGCCTTGATAATCCCGCCCTCCCGCATCGTCAACTGCGTCGGCGCCGCCGGCTGATACCGCAAATTCTCATATAGCTTCTTATCCGGCGCAAAGCTCGGCGCCGTCTTCACATACAGCTCCCGCTTCCCCCACAACGTGCGATCCAACAGCCGCACCGACCCCGCCCCCGCGTCCACCGGTGGCTCCCGGCTCCCCGTCTTCTCATCGGCCGGTTCCATCACATACGGCGACGTCGCAATCATGTCCACCTTCGCCGCCGCCAGCCGCGCCACCACATTCTCCACGCCCTCATTCTGGAAGTACTCGGGCATCACCGTCACGCCAGTTCGCATCCCCACATCGTCACATATACTGAACAAATCCATGAACGCCCATGAACTTCCACCCGCCGCCCAGGTCATGAACCTGCTCTGGGGCAAGGCCATTTCCACCGCCATCTCCGCCATCGCCAAGCTCGGCGTCGCCGACCACATGTCCGCCACCGAACCCTCCTCCGCCGAAGCCCTTGCCCAGTCCACCAACGCCCACGCCCCCAGCCTCTACCGCACCCTGCGCATGCTCGCCACCGTGGGCATGTTCCACGAACACTCCGGCCAGCGCTTCACCCTGACGCCCCTCTCCAACAGCCTCCGCTCCGACGTCCCCGATTCCGTCCGCGGCGTCGCCATGTTCCTCACCGACCCCTGGCACATGCGCGGCTATGAAAACATCTACCACTGCCTGAAAACCGGCGAAAACGGCGTCCAAAAGGCGTACGGCCGCAACGGTTTCGAAGTCATCGCCGAAGACCCCGCCTCCCTCGAAAACTTCCAAGCCGGCATGTCTAACTACACCGCCATGGAAGGCGCCCTCCTCGAACCCTTCCTCGATTTCTCCGCCTTCCAACGCATCGCCGACGTCGGCGGCGGCCACGGCTCCCTACTGGCCCAAATCCTCCGCCGCAACCCCAACCTCAACGGCGTTCTCTTCGATCTCCCCGAAGTCGTCGCCCACGCTCCCAGCCCCGCCGACCTCGGCCTCACCGGCCGCATGGCCATCGAATCCGGCAGCATGTTCGACCGCGTCCCCACCGGCTGCGACGCCTACATCATGAAGCACATCATCCACGATTGGGACGACGAACACTCCCACAAAATCCTCCGCCTCATGTGCGATCAATTGGCCTCCGAAGCCCCCGAAACCGGCCGCGTCTTCCTCGCCGAAATGGTCGTCCCACACTCCCCCGAGCCGCACCCGTCAAAATTCCTCGATATCGAAATGCTCGTCATGACCCCCGGCGGCAAAGAGCGCACCTCCGCTGAATTCTCCGTGCTGTTCGAATCGGCCGGCCTCGAACTCGTGCGCATCCAAACAACCCCCGGCCCCATCTGCCTCATTGAGGCGCGCGTAGCGTCCTGATCCGCAACTCCCGGCACTCAATCCGCGCGTTCTCCAAGTGGATCTGCAACCCCACCCGCCCCGTCGCCGCCACCCCCGCCGGCACGGGCCCCTGGGCCGTCAGCCGCCCATCCACCCACGTCGTCACCGTCCCCCGCTCTACCCGAATTCGCAACAACGCCCACCGCCCATCGTGGTCTTCCGTCAAGTCCCCCCGCGTCTGCCCATAAATCGACCCCGTCGGATACACCCCATCGGGAACACTATAAATCTGCACCTCAAACCCCCGATGCAGCTTCTTGTCCGGCGCCCCCCGCAAAAACAACCCCGCATTCACGTGCCCCACGGACCGAACCACCGCCAGCAGTTCAAAGTCCGAAAACTCTCCTGGCGCGTAATAGATCCCGTGCCCATTCTCTCCAACCAGGACACCATTCACGACGTCCCATTTTCCACCATCACGCAACTCCCAACCCTCCATCCTAGGCGCCTTAAACAAATCCGAATACACCCCCGCCCCACCCAAATCTTCAATCTGAATACCCCGCACCGCATACCCATGACCCAAATCCAGAAACCCCACATGCCCCGCCGCATGCCGCCCCGGCACAACCGCGTCATTCACCAACTCCCCGTCAATCCGCACCGTCACCCGTTCGCCAACAACAGCAATCTCCGCCTTGTGCCAGGCATCAAACGACGCCCCCAAAAACCGCACCGGCTCCCGCACTCCCACAATCGCCCCCGTCACATGCCGCGAAGTCTTCCCATGAAAATCGTGCGCCAGTTGCAACGGAATCCCCGTCAGCGTCGCCCGCCCCACGTCATGCGCCCGCAGCACCACAACCGCCTCGGCCCACTGCGCCAACCGGTACTCAAACCGCACCCGCAGATCCCCATACTCACGACCGGACCGCACCCAATTCCGGCTGTTCTCCTTCCCCGAACACTGCAATGCATCCGGCGAAATCGTGAAACTCTCTCCGCTTTGCACCCACGGCAAAACAGCAAGGGCAAGTAACCAGGTCATCCAGTCCAGAATACCGATTCCACCCCAACACAGCAGGAATCGCTCGGTCAGGAAAGGGAAGGCGAATGGGGTGATTTATACTGACACAATTGACCGGGAATTCTGAGACTGGCGCTCCCGCCTCCGCGTGGGCGGAATTAAAAGCCAACCGGCAGTTGGTTCTGCGTGCGATGCTTGCAGTGTTTGTTGTGGCCGTCGTGTACGCGTCCTTCACCGGGCTGACCGTGTTCATGGGGGACACGTTTCTGCTGGCCAACCGCGCCAAACACCTTGCCGCGGAGTTCAACCTGCGAATCTCGCAGAGCCCGGCGCCGCTCATCTACCCGCCGCTCTATTCGGTAGTGCTTTCGATCGCCTACCTCTTTTCCGAACCTTCCACCATCTTCAACGTCACTCTCGGGCTGCACATCGTATTGACCGTATCCCAGGTGCTGCCGCTGTTTCTGCTTCTACGGCACTACGGCGAGCTCCCGGCGAGACCAGCGGCCGGGCTCGCCGCGGCCCTGGCGCTGGCGCCCGCTTCGTTCCCTTACACGGTGATGGGAATGACGGAGGTGCTGTTCTGTCCGGTTATCCTGTGGCTCAGCTATGCGCTGTGCCGTGTGTGGACGCTGCGCGATGAGGCCCGGTATGCAACCGCGGGTCTTCTGCTGGCCGTCGCTCTGCTCACACGTTCGGCGGCAACCTCCTTCCTGCTGGCGTTCTTTCTCACCGCTCTCTTCCTGCCGAAGGACAAAGCGAACAGGGCGGGCATCGGAATGGCGACGGCGTGCTTCGCCGCTCTGTATGGCGCCTGGTATCTGTTCGAACTCTTCTTCATCCCGTATACAAATCCCAAGCCAATATTCTCCTTTGCGGAACTGCCGGGGATCTTCACGAATGTCTCCCGTCTCGCCTTGCACGCCGCGTGGTTCGCCAACTGCCTTCTCTATTACCTCTATGCGCCGCTATCGCTCTGCGGCATATTCGCACTGATCCTGATTTGCCGCAAGCCGGCGCTGCTGCGGACCGATCCTCTGGCGCTGTTCTTTCTGCTTGCGATGATCGCTGCCGCTGTCGTTCCCGCCCTGGTGATGCGCGACGCCCTGGGCGGGCGGGATCTGACCTGGAACCGCTACATCATGCCGTGCGTCGTGTTTCCCTCGTTGGTGGCGATCCGCTACCGCTCCCATTTCAACCGCGCGACACTGCTGGCAAGTTCGCTGCTGCTCGCGGCGGGGTTTGTCGCCTCCGCCCCCTCGCGGCTGATGTGCCACTTTACAGACGCCCTCGCGCTGGCCGGCGTCTACACGCGTCCCCCCATCAACGACGTCATGATCAACCTGCTGTTCGTCGCCGTGCCGTTGGCGTGCGGCTGGCTTTGGCTGCGGCAGGGACTCCACCGGGCGGCGTTGGGTATCACGGCGGTCTTCTGGGCGGCGACTCATCTCGCCGCCGCGCTGGCGTATCGCAATTCCGGTGATTTGAACGCTACGCATTATCGGGGCGTCGCCGCGAAAGCCTACCAGATTGCGCAAGCGAAAAAGATCCCGGTCTTCTACGACCCGACCATTGATTTGAAAGACGCCCTTCCGGCTGCGATGGTTCTTTACTACTGGCCCAACCTGCGGATCGGCGCTCTGCCGCCGCAGAGCCTCGGAACCGTGAAGATGCCGCCAGGGGGGAGCCTGCTTTACTTCACCACCCATCCGGTGCCGGGGCTCGAACCGCTCGGCGTGGACCGGGGCGTCTTGCTGCTCTATGAGATTGGCGCGCAGACGGCAGCCAACGGAAAACCACTGGCGGTCGTGCCGGGTCCGCACATGCCGGGCGTGGAAATGGGTACGAAGGACAATCGCAACGTGCCTGTGCGTTGGCTGCCCAAGACGGCGGAGTTCTATGTCGACGCGCCTGACGGCGTCGAGGAGGCGGACGTGCGCTTGACGCTCGCCACCATCGGCACGGCGCGGACCGCGTCGTTGACAGTCAACGGCACCTCGACGGCGAAGACCTACCGGGTCGACGGCGACTTCTGGAACTCGCCACCCGCGGTTGCCACCTTCCGCGTGCGTCTGAAGCCCGGACGAAATGAGTGCAAAGTGACGACGGCGGAGCCACCATCGAAGCTGCCCGATGGGCGGGAAGTCATTTTCCTGCTCGTAGGGGATATCGCTGTTGAGCCCGTCGCAAAGCAGTCAAAGTAGAACCGGGTCCCAACACTTTCAGCGCGACGGCCCACTAAACGATACTAGTAAGAACGATGGCTGTTGTTTTAAGTTGCTCCGCGGTGAGCAAGCGCTACGGCGCCAAACCGCTTTTTGAGAATTTGACCATGTCGCTGCACGACGATCAGCGCATCGGTTTGACCGGACCCAATGGCAGCGGCAAGTCCACGCTCATGCGTATCCTCGCCGCCACCGACACCCCCGACGAAGGCATCCGCACCCAGCGCCGCAATGCCATCGTCGCCTACGTCCCGCAAGACTCCGTCTTCACCCCCGGCCAAACCGTTCGCACCGTCCTCCACGATGCCCTCGACGACCTCCCGCTAACCGACGACGAAAAGCACCTCCGCATCGAAATGGAAGCCTCCCGCGCCGGCCTCCGCGATTTCGACGCCGAAGCCGCCACCCTCTCCGGCGGCCAGCGCAAACGCCTCGCCATCGTCTGCGCCCTCGTCCGCCACCCCCACGCCGTCCTCCTCGACGAACCGACAAACCACCTCGACATCGACGGCATCCTCTGGCTCGAACGCCTCCTCGTCAACGCCGATTTCGCTTCCCTCTTCATCTCCCACGATCGCTACTTCCTCGAACGCGTCGCCACCCACACCGCCGAAATCAACCCCGCCTACCCCGACGGCATCTACCAGGCCGAAGGCAACTACTCCAAGTTCCTCGAACGTCGCGAAGAGTTCCTCATCGCCCAGCAAAAACTCCAGGACTCCCTCCAAACCAAAGTCAAACGCGAAGTCGAATGGCTCCGCCGCGGTCCCAAAGCCCGCACCACAAAATCCAAAGCCCGTATCGACGAAGCCCACCGTCTCATCAGTGAACTCGGCGAAGTCGCTAGCCGCAACAAAACCTCCACCGCGTCGATATCGCTGAACGCCAGCGACCGCAAAACCAAGCGCCTCATCCAGGTCGAAGGCCTCGCCGCCGCCCCCGGTGGCAAAACCCTCTTCGAAGGCCTCGATCTTATCCTCTCCGCCGGCACCAAGCTCGGCCTCGTCGGCGGCAACGGCAGCGGCAAATCCACCCTCCTCCGCATCCTCGAAGGCCGCATCGAACCCTCCGCCGGCAAGGTCCAGCGTGCCGACATGCTCCGCGTCGTCACTCTCGACCAAAACCGCCAACTCCCCGACGAAAACGCCACCCTCAAACAAGCCCTCTGCCCCGACGGCGATTCGGTCATCTACAACGGCACCACCATCCACGTCGCCGGCTGGGCCCGCCGCTTCCTCTTCACCAACGAACAGCTCGTCCAGCCCGTCCGCCAACTCTCCGGCGGCGAACGCGCCCGCGTTCTCCTCGCCAACATCATGCTCAAGCCCGCCGATGTCCTCTTCCTCGACGAGCCCACCAACGATCTCGACATCCCTACCCTCGAAGTCCTCGAAGACTCGCTCCTCGATTTCCCCGGCGCCCTCGTCCTCGTCACCCACGACCGCTATCTCCTCGACCGCGTCGCCACCACCGTCGTCGCCCTCGAAGGTGATGGCCGCTGGGGCCTCTTCGCCGAATACGCCCAATGGGAACAGGAGCGCGCCGAACGCAGCCGCCCCACCCCCGCCAAGAAGGAGGCCTCCGAGACGCCAACCGTCGCGACGCCATCCGCGAAGAAGAAACTCTCCTACATCGAACAGCGCGAATGGGACGGCATGGAAGCGCAAATCATGACCGCCGAAGAAGAGCTCGAAGCGGCGAAAGCCGCCCTCGACGACCCCGCCGTCTTCACCGATCACACCAAGGTCCACGACGCCCACGTCCGCATGGAAACCGCCCAGCACCGCGTCGAAGCCTTGTACGCCCGCTGGGCCGAGTTGGAAGCCAAGGTCGGTTAGGCATAGACTCTCCTTCATGGATTCCCTCAGCCGCCGCGAGTTCGCCCTCCTCGCGGCCGCCGCCGCCAGCCCCATCCCCGAAAAAACGGTCGTCCTCACCTTCGATGACGCCGTCAAATCCCACCGCACCATCGTCGGGCCCATGCTCAAAAAGCTCGGCTTCCACGCCACTTTCTTCATCACCCACAAGTGGATGGACGCGCCCGACCATTTCCTCTCCTGGCAGGACGTCGCCGAACTCCACCAAATGGGCTTCGAAATCGGCAACCACTCCTGGACCCACGCCGGCTTCTCCACACCGCTCGCCGCCTCCCGCCTTGCCGGCGAACTCGCCCTGGTCGATTACGAACTCAACAAAGTCAAAGTCCCCAAGCCGGTCAGCTTCGCCTGGTCCGGCAACGGCTTCTGCCCTGAAGCCGTCGAGGTCCTCCGCGAACATGGCATCCAGTTCGCCCGCCGCGGCGCCCAGCCCGAAGCCGAATACGGTCGCATCGTCGTCGGCCCCGCCTTCGACCCATCCAAACACCACCCGCTCCTAATCCCCACCACTGGCGACGCCTACCCCGACTGGACCTTCGAACACTTCGAAAAAGTAATCGCCAACGCCAAAAAAGGCCAACTCGTCGTCCTCCAATTCCACGGCGTCCCCGACGTCGTCCACCCCTGGGTCCACACGCCCCCTGTCGCCTTCGAACGCTACATGCAGCACCTCAAGGACAACGGCTTCCGCACCCTAGCCCTCCGCGAAGTCGCCCAGTTCTACGGCCCCAATCCCCCCGCCGACCCGCTCCTCACCGCCCGCCATCCCCAACCAAAAGACGGAAAACTCCCTCTCCCCATCGAAGTCGTCGCCACGCAAAAGGAACTCCCCTACTGGCGCGGCGTCATGCGCCAGCACGCCTACACGCCAGCCGAAGCAACCAAGGTCACCGGCCTCCCCGAAACCCCCACCGAGCCCGAGCGCGTCAACGGCCCCAAGCTCACCCCCTACCCCGGCGGCCGCCACATGCGCATCGGTTTTCTCGAAGGCGCCGTCAGCCCCATGCGCGGCACCAAAGCCTCGGTCTTCCTCCCCTGGGCCAACGCCGGCTACATCGTCATCGACCTCCCTGAAGCCGTCATCGCCAACAA
>CANIFK010000137.1 GCA_947466555.1 Acidobacteriota bacterium
ACCCCGTCGGCACATAAACTAATCCTCTACGAACATCCAACGCCATCCCCGCCCAGTTATTCGCCGCGCCAAAATTCTTCCACCCATCCTTCGGCCACGTATCGTGCCCAAACTCCCCCGGATGCGGAATCGTGTGGAACGCCCACCGCAGCTTCCCCGTCCGCGCGTCATACGCCCGAATATCCCCCGGAGCCGCCGGCAACCCCTCACTACAAATCGACCCAATAATCAACAAATCCCCATACACCACCCCCGGCGTCGTCAGGCCAACACTAAGACCCTCCTTCGGCCGCCCCAAATCATCCCGCAGGTCAATCCATCCCTGCCCGCCAAACGCCCCATCCGGCCGCCCCGTCTTCAAATCCAGCGAATACAACTTATACTGCGCCGCCACATACAATCGCGACTGCTTCCCATCCGTCCAATGCATCAGCCCCCGGTTGCGCTGCTTACTCCGCACCGGCGCGCCCTCATACGGGTTAAAACTCCAAATCTCTTTCCCCGTCGCCCCGTCAATCGCCATCACCCGCAACTTCGGCGACGTGGCATAAATGATCCCATTCAGCACCAGCGGATTGCACTGAATCTCCGACCCCTCAAACGCATCGCCGGTGTCCAGCGTCCAAGCCACCTTTAGCTTCGAAACATTCGCGGGCGTAATCTGCCCAATGGTCGAATAGTGCAGGTTCTCCGGGCCGCCATGATAGGCGCCCCACCCCGAATACTGTCCAGCCGGAACCGGCTTACGAGCCTGCCCGAACGCCAACCCAACGAAGGCCAAAACCAGAATGAGAAATTGCATGCCCTCTATTCATATCGCAACGCCTCCACCGGGTCCAACCGCGCCGCCTTCACCGCCGGCCACGTCCCAAAGAAAATCCCAATCGCGACCGATACGCCAAACCCCGCCGCCAGTGCCATCGGCGGCACCGCGCTCGGCAACGAAGGCACCAGCTTGCCCACAATCAGCGTCACCGCCACAGCTATGATAATCCCCAAAATCCCGCCCGCTCCCGTCAACGCCACGGCCTCCGAAAGGAACTGGAAAATGATGTCCCCCTTCCGCGCGCCCAGCGCCTTGCGAATCCCAATCTCCTTCGTCCGCTCCGTCACGCTCACCAGCATGATGTTCATCACGCCAATCCCGCCCACCAATAACCCCAGCCCGCTCAGCGCAATCGAAATCAAAACAATCAACTGCGAAATCGAATCAAACCGCGCAATAATCTGGTCCGCCGTCGTCAACGAAAAGTCATCCGCTGCCGCCGTCGGCGTCTTCCGGAACCGCCGCAAAATCTGCCGCGTCTCCTCCTCCGCATCCGCCCGCCGGTTCTCCCGCGCCTTCGCAATCACCACAAACCGGTCGATCCCCGGATACCGCAACCGCGCCACCGTCAGCGGCACCGTCACCTGCCGGTCAATCGGATTCTCCCCGAAAAACCCGCCCTTCGCCTCTTCGGTCACGCCAATAATCGTGTACTCCGCGCCCGCCACAATCACCTGTTGCCCCACCGCCCCACCGTTCGGAAACAGCGCCTCGGCCAGCTTCGGCCCCATCACGCACACCCGCGCCCCCCGCCGGTCTTCCTCTTCTGTGTACGGTCGCCCAACCAAAAAATTCCGCGGCTGCGTCACAAACCCGCTTGCCGACATCCCCACCATGTTCACCTGGTCGCTCTCAAACCCCGGCACCTTCGCCGTGATCGGACTCCGCCCAATGAACCCCGGCAGATACATCGTCACGCTAACTTCCTCAACCGTCGGCACCAGCCGCCGGATCAGCTCCGCCGTTTCCGGTCCCACGTTCTTGCGTCGCAACTCGCCCGTCTGCGGCTGCTGGTTCGGATCTCCCGAATACCGCGAAATAAACAAGTTGTCCGGCCCAAACTCGCTGAAAAACGTCGTCACGCCCTGCCGCAATCCCGTCAATAGCGACGACACCGTCACCACCGTCGTGATCCCAATCACAATCCCCAAAATTGTCAACAAACTCCGGAACCGGTGCGCCCACACCGAATCCATCGCCACCGTCAACAGCTCGCCAACCGAAATCCGTCCCGTTACGTTCTTCATAAGTTACTCCGACCGCAACGCCTCAATCGGGTCCAGCCGTGCCGCCCGCCTCGCCGGATACCAGCCCGACGCCACGCCCACCGCCGTCGACACAAACACCGACAGGAACACGTAGAAAGGAGTCACCTCCAAGTCCACCTCAAATGCCAGCGATAGCGCCTTCGCCATCCCATATCCCAACGTCAATCCCATCAGCCCCCCCAGCACCGACAAAAACACCGCCTCAATCAAAAACTGCAGCAAAATGTCCGCCTGCCGCGCCCCAAGTGACTTACGAATCCCAATCTCCCGCGTCCGCTCCGTCACGCTCACCAGCATGATGTTCATAATCACAATCCCGCCCACAACCAGCGAAATCATCGTCACCGGAACAATCACCGCGCCAATCAATCCCAAGATCTGATCGATGAACGCGCGAATCGAATCCGGCGTCAAAAAGTCGAAATTGTCCACCGCCCCCGGCCGCGTCTTGAACCGCGTCCGCAGCGCCGCCCGCACCACATCCAGCCCCTGGTCTAACGACAACCCACTCTCCGGCCGCGGCCGCGCAAACAGCGAAATCGATCGCGATGGCCCAATAATCCGCGTAAAAACCGAATCCGGAATATACACCGACCCGTCCTGCGACCGCCCTCCCGCGTTCCCCAGCTTCTCCTGCAACCCGATCACCAGGAACGAATAACCCCGCAACGTAATCGACTTCCCGATCGGGCTCGCCCCCTCAAAAAACTTCTGCGCGATATCCACGCCGATAATGCACACGTACTGCCGGTTCTGCTCTTCCTGCTCAGTAAAGAACCGCCCCTCGGTCGTAATCACTTCCCGGATCTCCGGCAGCACCGCCGCCGTCCCGATGATCGACGCGTTCTCGAACGTGTTCTCTTTATACTTCACGTCATCAATGCGGTTGCGATACGGGCTATACAGCATCTGGTCACCCGTCGTCGCCCGCAAATACGCCAGATCCTCCGGCCGGATCTCTTTATTCACGCGCAACTTCTCCGCCCGTTCCTTTCGCGTCATCTTGCCCACATTGGCAATCTGCGCAATCAGAAACGACTCGCTCCCAAACGCCTTCGACGTCGTCTGGTTCGCATAATTCCCCAACCCTTCAATCGCCGCCCCCACCAGAACAACGCTCGAAACCCCAATGATTACGCCCAACAGCGTCAAAAAACTCCGCAACTTGTGCGCCATGATCGAACTCAGCGCCAACTCGAATGCGGTCGAAAGTTTATACCAGAATGCGTTCATGAATAAAATTGCCCACTGCCAGTACCGCCATAAATAGATGCCATCACCTGACAAACGGCTCTAGAAATGATTCCGTTCCCAAAAACCACAGATAAACCAGTCTATCACGCAACTTGGCGGCAAAAAGTACTTTACTTCTGATTGAAACCAAGGCATCCTGTTGTCGTGATCCTACGCATCCTCTCCCTCATCGCCATCTTCATCGCTACCGCCATCGCCTGGCTGATCCTCGGCTCGACCATCAACTCCCGCACCCACTCTTCCGCCGACCGTCTCGGCACGCGCATCCAGTCGGTGTGGGGCACCCCCCAACTCCAGGTCGCCCCCTCCTGCCTCCGTGAAACCACGGAAGACGTAACCGAAGAAATCCAGGAAAAAGGCGCCACCCGCAAAGTCACCAAGAAGCTCACCGTCCAAACCCCCGTCCCCGCCGCCAGCAGCCGCATCGATACCGCCCTCAACCTCGAACACCGCAAGAAAGGCCTCCTCTGGTACTCCACCTACACGGTCGCCTTCCAGGGCGATTACACCTTCCGCAACCCCGACGAAGCTCCCCGCACCCTTCTCCTCCGCATCCCTCTCCCCGCCGAACAGGCCATCTACGACGGCCTCGCCGTCTCGCTCAACGGCCAACCCCAGCCCCTCAACATGAACGGCAACACCATCACCCTCACCGCCCACGCCAACCCAGCCGAGCTCTTACAACTCAACGTCCGCTACAAATCCCAGGGCCTCGAATCCTGGCGCTACAGCTTCGGCGACAAGGTCAACGAAGTCCGCGACTTCTCCATGAAAATGACGACGAACTTCCGCGACATCGATTTCCCCGACAACACCCTCGCCCCCGGCGTCAAACGCGAAACCAAAGACGGCTGGGAACTCACCTGGACCTACCAGAGCCTCCTCTCCGGCTACCAGATCGCCATGGCCATGCCCCAGAAACTCCAACCCGGCCCGCTCGCCGCCGAAATCAGCTACTTCGCCCCAGTCTCTCTCTTCTTCTACTTCTTCTTTATCTTTCTAATAACAACCCTCCGTAACATCGACATGCACCCAATGAATTACTTTTTCCTCGCCGCCGCCTTCTTCGCCTTTCACTTACTCAACGCCTACTTAGTCGATCACATCGATATCAACATGGCCTTCCTCCTCTCCGCCGTTGTCTCCATCGCCCTCGTCGCCAGTTATCTCCGCCTCGTCACCGGCAACCAGTTCGCCTTCCGCGAAGCCGCCATCGGCCAATTCGTCTATCTCGTCCTCTTCTCCTACGCCTTCTTCTTCCGTGGCTTCACCGGTCTGGCGATCACCATCGGCGCCATCGCCACCCTCTTCATCGCCATGCAAGCCACCGGCCGCATCCGCTGGTCCGAACGCTTCGCCCAGCAACGGTTACCATAGGGCACATGTGGCCCGTCCTCTTCCTCCTCGCCTCCCCTCAATGCGTGGCCCCGAACCCGCCGGCCACGCTCACCATCAAACACGCCACCGCCGCCACCGAACTCAATACGGACCCCAAGTCCCCTCTCTGGCGCCATGCCCAATCGGCCACCATCGTCAAGGACTGTTCCCGCCAGATCAACTACCCGAAGGTGAAAACCGAGGTCAAATCCTTCTGGACCGACACCGACGTCTACTTCCTCTTCATCTGCCGCTACGAAACGCTCAACATCTTCCTCCCGGCCGACAACTCCAAACCCCGCGTCAAACTCTGGGACCGCGATGTCGTCGAAGTTTTCCTCGGTGACGACTGGAACAACATCCGCCACTACCGCGAATACGAAGTCGCCCCCACCGGCGATTGGATCGACCTCGCCATCGACCTCGACAAAAAGTCCGACCGCTCCTGGCGCTCCGGCTGGACCACCGCCGCCCGCATCGACGACAAGGCCAAAATCTGGTACGCCGCCATGCGCATCCCCCTCCAGTCGGTCAGCGAAAAACCGGTCACCCCAGGCACCCGCTGGCGCATGAACCTCTACCGCATCGAAGGCCAGGGCGAAGACCCCGTCCGCCACTTCCTCTGCTGGAACCCTACCTGTGTCCTCAACCGCGATCCCAATCACGTCCCCGAAAATTTTGGTGCTCTGATTTTCGCCAAATAGGTCTACACTCAATGGCAGTATGAAAGTTGCCGTCCTCCTGCTCGCGGTTCTTACCCGCGCCGGACAGGCGGCCGAGACGCTCACCGCCTTCCTCCCGTCCCCGGTGACCTCCGCCCACGGCCAAACCAGTCAGGTCGAATTCGCCACCCCGCTCATGGAACTCGAATCGGGTTCACTCGCCCATCACCTCCCCGCGGCGATGAAGAACTTCCGCTTCGCCGAACCCGTCTGGGTCATCGGCTACAAAACCACCATCCTCGATGCCAAGGGCCACACCCCGCCCGAAAACTTCCTCTGCCATACCTTCCTTGCTGACCAGCACGTCACCCAGCACTCCGACGTCGAACTCAAAGGCATCTATTCCGACGCCTTCACCCCCGAAGTCCGCCTTCCCGACGGCTTCGGCATCCTCTTCCAACCCACCGATCCCGTCCACTGGATGCCCATGTTCAACAACCGAGGCGACGCCCCCACGCGCGTCTCCATGAAGGTCTCCCTCACCGTCATCCGCGCCAAACATATCACCAAGCCCCTGCGGCCCTTGTACGGCAGTCTCCGCTCCGTCCAGGTCCCGCATCTCTTCTTTGTCCCCCCCGGTCACGACGTCCGCACCATCCGTTTCCAACTCCCCTTCGCCGCCTCCATCCATTTCCTCGGCACCCACCTCCACCCCTACGGCACCTCCATGGAACTCACCAACGTCACCCGCAACGAACTCATCTGGCGCGGCCGTCGCACCGCCGGTCCGGAAAGCCCTATGGAAGTCTTTTCCAGTGCCACCGGCTACGCCGTCCGCCCCGGCGACACGCTCGAAATGAAGTCCACCTACGACAACCCTTCCAAAGACCCCATCGACGCCATGGCCGGTCTCTTTTTTCTCTATTCCCGCCCGTGATATATCAAAAAGTGTTTTTGTCTTGACACGCTATTAGATTCCCGTTATAACTTCCAAACGGACATGTTTTTGAGTCCGCATATTTGAACACGCCCAGTCGGCAAGCTGCCCAGTAGCCATCTTTTTTCTACATATTCCTGGGAGGCCTGCAACATGATGTTCCGGACCGCTTTACCGGTTTTCGCGTGTGCGATCATCGGCGTTTTGTCCCCGTTGGCGTTCGGTCAGGCGCGCGATACCGCCGCTTTGAACGGCGTCATTCTCGATTCGCAAGGCGCCGCTGTGCCTGGCGCGAAAGTAGTCGTCACCAGCGTAGCCACCGCCGCCTCCCGCACCCTCGTCACCGACGCCTCCGGCGGATATCTATTTAATCTCCTCCCAGTTGGCATCTATAATCTCACGGTGGAAATCGCCGGATTTCGCAAATTCCAACGGACAAATATCATTCTCCAAACAAATGAAAATGTCCGTGCCGATATCACCATGGAAGTCGGCAACGTCAGTGAAAGCGTAACCGTTGAATCCAACGCCGCTCAGGTCGACACCCGCTCCGCCACGCTCAATCACACCGTCGATTCCAAGAGCATCGTCGACCTCCCTCTCAACGGCCGCAACCCCGCCGATCTCGTCCTCCTCGCCCCGGGCGTAGCCTCCGGCGCCGGCAACAACAGTGGCGACGTCGGCGGCAGCACCTGGCGCCCCAAGGGCCAGAAGGAAATCACCGTCAACGGCTCTCGCAATAACAATCTCCGCTACACCCTCGACGGCGGCACCAATATGGACGACCTCGTCAACGGCAACATGGACTTCCCGTTCCCCGACGCCGTTCAGGAGTTCAGCGCCCAAACCAGTAACATGGGCGTCGAACAGGGCGGCCTCTCCGGCGGCGCGCTCAACGTAGTCACGAAGTCAGGCACCAACCAGATCCACGGCGATGGCTTCTGGTTCGTTCGCAACTCCGAACTCAACGCCAGCAGCTTCTTCTCCCGCCAAAAAGATCTCCTGAAGCAGAATCAATTCGGCTTCACCATCGGCGGCCCCATCGTCAAAAACAAGCTCTTCGGCTTCATGGGCTACCAGCGCCTCACCATCCGCCAGGCCGCCGGCAGCGATCGCGATCTCACCCTCACCGCCCCCGAACGCCGCGGCGATTTCTCTTCGAACGCCATCAAACTCTACGATCCCTTGAGCCCCGGCCAGCGCTTCCCCAATAACCAAATCCCCTCCAGTCGCTTCTCCGCGCCCGCCGTCAAACTGCTTTCCCTCTCTCCGCTCCCCGATTCCGAAGGCTTCGTCCGCTACACAATCTCCTCGCCGGAGAACGGCACCCAAGGCATCGGCAAGCTCGATTACGTGGCCAGCGCCAAGCACAGCTTCGTCTTCCGCGTCTTCGAAAGCGATGGCGACAATCCCTTCCACTCCCAGCCCGATAACATCCACGCCGTCCGCTACGGTGGCTTCCGCGACGCCACCAGCGCCACCCTCGGCCATACGTTCATCATGAACTCCTCCACCGTCGTGCACACCCAGTTCACCGGTGCCCACCAGATCGCCGACATTCGCACGGACTTCCCCGTCACCACCACCACCCTCGGCGTCAATCTCACCTCCAACGGCAATCACATCGATATCGCCATGGTCAACAGCGGCGTCGCTTTCAACCGCGCGCTCCACCCCATTCGCTTCGGCCGCGGCAGCTTCGAACTCCAGCACGATTGGACCATGAACAAGGGCAACCACACCCTCGTCTTCGGCATGAATGTCGTCCGCAAACGCTTCAACAACAACACCCAATTCCACTCCTCCGGCCAGTTTGAATTCGACGGCCACATCACCGGCTTCGGCGATGACGAAGGCTTCGACCGTGCCGACTTCCTCCTCGGCCAGTTCTCCTTCTTCACCCAGAACAGCGGCGAATACGAACAGCGCCGCGGCACCCAAACCGGCTGGTACGCCGGCGATACCTGGAAGATTCGCCCCGGCCTCACCATCAACGCCGGCATCCGCTTCGAACCCTACGGCCTCTTCAAGGACAAGCTCGACCGCAACCAGACCTTCGATCTCGCCGCCAATCGCGCCGGCACCCGTTCTACCGTCTACAAGAACGCCCTCCCCGGCCTCTTCTATCACGGCGACAAAAAGCCCGCCGGCTACGGTGGCAGCGGCGACACCTTCGGCGACACCGTCACCGACCCCGATTACAACAACTTCGCCCCCCGCGTCGGCTTCGCCTGGGACCCCTTCCGCAACGGCAAAATGAGCGTTCGCGGCGGCTACGCCATCTTCTTCGACGCCCCCTCGCTCAACGCCCAGAACGACGCCAACAACGTCACGCCGTTCTCCTACAACACTAACTTCACTAACGGCAGCTTCGCCAACCCCTTCCTCAATCGCGAAAAGCTGAATATCTTCCCCGTCAGCGCCGCCAACCACGACGTGCCGTTCCCGACGCCTCTCGACTTAATCGTTCTCGACAAGAAATTCATCACCCCCGAGACACATAACTGGAGCCTCACCGTCGAGCGCGAAATGGCCAAAAGCCTCATCGCCCGCATCGGCTACGTCGGCACCCGCACCACCCACCTGAAGAGCGAATACGATCAAAACGCGCCCATTTACAACCCCAAACTCACCCTCCAGGAGAACCGGGCCACCGTCGATGAGCGTCGTCCCGTCGCCGACTTCCTCACCATCTCCCGCTGGATGCCCGGCCTCAATTCGAACTACCATTCGCTCCAGCTCTCGCTCGATAAACGGTATTCCAAGGGCTTCTCCATCAACACCAATTACACCTGGTCGAAGAACCTCGATTACCACTCCCGCAATGGCTTCGGTGGCAGCCGCGGGATTAACAATCCGTTTAACTTCTTCTTCTCCCGCGGTAACTCCGATCTAACTCGCACCCACCGCTTCGTGAACTCCTTCGTATGGGATCTCCCCAAACTCGCCAAGGGCAGCAAGGCGACCAACGCCATCGTCGGCGGCTGGCGCCTCTCCGGCATCACCACCCTCCAGTCCGGCCGTCCCTTCTCCATCGGCGCTTCGAATAACTCCATCGCCGGCGCCGGTTCCGCCCGGGCAGACTTAGTCGGTACCGGTTACCCCATCCTCGATCCGGGCCGTTCCAAAGGTGAAGTCATTGCCAAGTACTACGACACCACACGCTTCGCCAATCCCGCCCCTGGCACCTACGGCACGCTCGGCCGCAACATCCTCTTCGGACCCGGCTTTGCCAACATCGATGGATCGCTTTCCAAGAACTGGAAGCTGCCGTTCATCAACGAAGCCGGCCTCATCGAGTATCGCTTCGAAGCCTTCAACATCACCAACGCCACCCATCTCGGCAACCCCACAACCGGACTTACAAACCCAAATCGTGGCAAAATCCTAGGCACAGATGGCGCGCCTAGAATCCTCCAAATGGCTCTCAAACTCCACTGGTGACACGTTGACCCGTCGCCACC
>CANIFK010000138.1 GCA_947466555.1 Acidobacteriota bacterium
GGTCGGTTGAGTTTGTGGTTGTTGGGCTCGGCGGGGCTGGGCTGGCGCCCGGGGGTTTCTGGGTTTGGAGTGCGATGTTGTTTGTTTTCAATGGCTTGTAGGAGGGTCCGTTGATTTTGCGATTGTTGGACTTGGCGGGTTGGGCTGGCGCTTGGGGGTTCGGGGTGCGGTGTTGTTTATTTTCAACGGTTTGTGGGAGGGTCCGCTGAGTTTTGGTGGTTCGGGGGTTGGGCGGGGCTCGTGCGCTTGGGGTTCAATGGGCCGGGCTGTTTTGTTTTCAACGGCGTGTGGGAGGGTCCGTTGAATCGTCGCTCTGCGGCTGGGCCCGGTTTGGGCCCCAGGTGGGCGGGGGATGCGCTCGCCGGAGAATGAAGATTAGCCTCTTCTCTGACTACCTTCATTCTACCAGCGGCTCGCAAGCAATCTCCGCTGGCTTGGCGGTATGTCGTTGCACTTATTGGAGATAACTTTTTTGTTTCTCGTGAACTGACTTTTACGCACGGGGCCAGTCCGCTGTTTTTTGGGGAGGAAACAGCGGACTGGCAATTCCTCCTCAACGCTTGGAACGCTGGGAGAGGTCAGGCACCGCACCAAACGACGGTGGCGGCTTGCGGTGGTGCGTCGCGGATTCATAGGCCGACGCTGCCTTGATCACGTCTGGATCGCTGCCGGGGCCGGCCCAGAACATCATACTGACCGGCATGGCGTGGGGTAGCTTCGTCTCTACCGTGCCCGTCACCGAACGGTACCGCGTCTTGTCGGCACTCAGTACATACTGCGGATCGTATGTCGTCGTGACGTAGCCCGCGGGAACGTCGGCTTCCGGCGAGCCGGCCAGGGCCGTGAACGCTCCGCAACAGCTCATGGCAATCCGATTATTCACTTCCGGTTCCGATGGCCCCCCGAGGAGATACGGCGGGGTGGTCTGCTCCGGATTCACGAAGAGATCGATCTTGTTCTCATGCATCACCTTCAAAATGATCATGCGGAGTACCGCTTGCATCTTGAGGTAGTTCACACCCGTCGGGTCTGTCCTCGGGTCCTGATCCTTGAGGGCAGCGCGGCCGCCGTTCAACTCCATTTCGGACTTGAACTTCGCGTTCTCGATGAAGCTGGCCCAGTCCTTGACACGGTCGTCTCCGCGCCAACTGAGGTAGCGGTTGATGGCGTAGGGGCTGCGGGGGCTGGCGAGTTTGGCGCTGATGCGGCGGAGGTTTACTTTCTCCGACATCGGGGCCTTGTGCAGTGACAGGGCCACCGCGTAATCCACCGTGCGGACGTCCCAGCCGGGGACGGCGAACTCGAGCTTTCCATCCAACATCTGATGGAAATACTCGGGGACGTTGTGGGGGAGGATCTCGGCCATGGCGTCCTGGAAGGTGTATTTGATGTTCGGGATGGATGGGTCGTCGGGGTAGAGCGGGTCGACGGTTTCGACGAGTTCGGCGCCGAGTTTGTCGCGCAGCACCGCTTTGATCTCCTTGTCGATCTGGTCGCTGATGGCGGTATCGTTCTTGGTGTGTTTCACCATGAATTCGCGTGTGACGGCGATGCGCATGCCCTTGAGGGGCTTGGCTTTGGCGGCGGCGTCCGAGACCAGGAAGCTGGTGTAGGGCTCTTTGGGGATTAGCGCCTTCGGGATGGCCGTGAACATGTCGTCGGATTCAAAGCCCTTCAAGGCGTCGAGGACGAGGGCGGCGTCGGACACCGTACGGCAATGGATGCCGGCGCGGTCACCCGCGTTTTTACCGGTGATGCCGCCGTCCATGAGGATGCCTTTGGTGGTGAGGAGGTTGACGATGTTGTTGCGGCTGGCGGGGCCTTTGCAGGACGCCAGGCTTTGTTCGCAGATGGAACATGTCGCCAGATTGGCGGCGACGGAGACGCCGGAGCCGTTGCTGGTGCCGCGGGGGACGCGGGCGGTGTCGTAGGGGTTGCAGGCCTGGCCGCCCCATTGTCCATATTGCAGATTGGATTCGGGGAAGATGCCGGCGGCGCGGCCGCCCTGGCCGCCGGGGCCGCTGACGCTATTGGCGGTGGCGACGGCGTAAATGATCGCCCCTTTGCGGCGGAGTTCGGCGATGTCGGGCGAGTCGGCTTTGGGGACGTCCATGGCGTAGTTGACGTCGTTGCCGCCGGTGCTGCGGATGTCCTTGGCGTCGTACCAGTCTTTGAGAGTGAAGACGGCGCAGTACATGGGGAGCTTGGCGAGATCCGGATTTTTGCCGTACTGCTTGTCGAGTTCGGCGGCGCGTTCGAGGGCGTCGGGCTGTTTGCGGAACTCTTCGCAGTATTTGGGAGCGCCGGCGGGGAGGGGCCCAGCCGATGGGTGTTTGTCGAAATCGCCTTTACAGGTGATGGAGCGTTCGCCGCGGATGTTGAGCGCTTCGAGGGCGTTCAACTGGCCGGCTTCGGGGATGCCGACGCGGAGGCCGTATTGGAGCTGGACGCTGGGGTCGGAGGCGGAGACGATCATCTTGCCGAGTTCGAATTTGGGGCCGGTGTATTCTTCGTAGCTGGGAAAAACGGCGCTGGCGGCGACGGTTTTGGTGGGGTATTGGATGGCCTTGCCGGCGCGCACCATCCCCGTTGCGGCGGGAATGGGCGCGCCATCGGCGGTGACGAGCGCGGTGCAGGGGCCGTTGTAGGCTTTGGCGCGATCGATGTAGGACTGGACCACGCGCTGGCAGCTGGTGCGGCCGGAGCGAATGGCGTTTTGAATGTCCTTGATGGACGCCTCTTCCACCTGGAAAGAACCGGGTTGGGCGGAGAGGAACGCCGGGACGAGCAGGCAGCCGAGGAGGGGGGCGAGTGAGGATCTCATGAGTTCGTCTCCGGACTACTTGGCTGCCATTTTGGCGGGCAGGGCGGGCACGGTTTTGGGCGGCACGCGGTGGTGGGTTGCCTGTTCGTAGGCGAAGGCGAACTTGATCATGTCGGGTTCGCTATAGGGCCGGCCGAAGAAGGTGATGCCGACGGGGAGGCCCTGCGGGGTGAAGCCGGCGGGCACGGTGAGAGACGCGGCGAAGATGAGGAACGTGTTGAGATGGGGCGCGCCTTTCTGGTTGACGTAGGGCGGGCCGATGCCGTCTTTGATGAGCGTGGGCGTGTGTTCGACGGTCTTGTGGACGATGGCGTCGAGCTTGTAATCGGCCATCACCTTCATGACGTTGAGCATGAGCTGTTCGCGGGCTTCGAGGTATTCGTAGTAGGCTTTTTCGCCGGACCGGTAGGCCGATGGGCTGCCGCCGCGGAGGCGAACGTTTTTGGCGGCATCGGGGTGGGCCTTGATGTCGTCGGCCGTTTTGTACGGCGAGTTGGGATTGCGGGCGAGCCAGAGGGCGGTGGATTCACCGGACTCGGCTGGGTTGGAGGCGCGTTTGGCGAGGAGCTCGTTCAGGTTGGGGATTTCGACGGAATCGACGACTTCGGCGCCGGCGGCTTTGAGTTCGGAGATGGCCTTATCGAAGACGGTGGTGACGGTTTTGAAGTCTTCCGAATCGGGCTCCGTGGTGTAGCCCATGGGGGTGCGGAGGATGCCGATGCGGGCGCCCTTCAGCCCGTCTTTTACTAGGAATTTGGTGTACGTCGGGGGGATTTTGCCGACGCCGTAGGAGGTCATGGGATCTTCTTTGTCGTAGCCGACCATGACGTCGAGGAGTTTGGCGAGATCGGTGACGGTGCGGGTCATGGGGCCGAGGGAACCGGTTTTGCCGGGCCAGCCGGCGTAGACGCCGGCGCGGCTGACGAGACCGGGGGTGGGGCGCATGCCGACGATGGAGTTCCAGGCGGACGGGCGGCGGATGGAGGCGAAGCCTTCCTGGCCGATGCCGAGGGTGGCGAAGTTGGCCGCGACGGCGCCGCCGGTGCCGCCGGAGGAGCCGCCGACGGTGCGTTCGGGATCGTAGGGGTTGCGGGATTCACCGTAGAGGGAGCCGAAGGAATCGCCGCCGCCCATTTCGCCGAGGGTGACTTTGGCGAGGACGATGGCGCCCGCCTTTTTTAGTTTTTCGGTGATGGTGGCGTCGCGGGTGGGGACGTAATCTTTGAAGACGAGAGAGCCGATGGTGGTGCGGACGCCGGCGACGTCCATCTGATCCTTGAGCACGACGGGGATGCCGTGGAGGGGGCCAACGGGACCGCCTTTTTTGTAGGCCGCGTCGAGTGCGGCGGCATCTTCGAGCGCCTTCGGGTTGACGGTGATGACGACGTTGAGGCGGGGGCCTTTCTGGTCGTAGGCGTCGATGCGATCGAGATACATCTGGGTGAGTTGGCGCGCGGTGAGCTTGCCGGATTTGAAGGCTTTGTGGACGTCTTCTACCGTCGCTTCGACGACGTTGAATTCGGCCGCCGGCAGTGGCCGCGTGGCCAAAAGGAAGCAGACAAGGCTGGCGCCACGTACAAGCGAGTTGTACGGAAATGCTCTCATTGCGGGGTCTCCTTAAGAGGGGGTTGTGGGTTAGAAGTTGAGTTTCATGCCGAGTTGGATACGGCGGGATTCGGTGGAGGTGGAGGTGATGATGCCGGTGGCGGCGGTGACCTTGCCCTGGCGATCGAAGATGATGAAGTTGGGCGCGCTGAAATTGGTGTGGTTCAGGGCGTTGAAGAGTTCGAGGCGGAATTGGCCTCCAATCCGCTCGGTAAAGCGGAGGTTGCGGAAGAGGGAGAAATCGACGTTTTGCGTGCCGGGGCCGGTGAGGGTGTTGCGGCCGAGGTTGCCAAAGACGCCGGGCGCGGGGAAGCCCATACATTCGGTTTTGATGTAGTTGCGCGGGTCCGACCGGGTGAGGGTTTCGCAACCGGGGCCGGCGATGAGATTGGGCCGCTGGCCGAGGGAGGCGCCGGTGGTATCGGTGCGGCTGCCGGCCTGATCGTTGTTGAGAACGGCGGAGAAGGGCGTGCCGGTTTGGGCGCGGAAGATGGAGCCGAACTGCCATTTAGCGAGGACGGCGCGGGGGAGCGCGGGGAGGGCCTTCAGGGCCGGGGTTTCCCAGATGAAGTTGAAGACGAAGTTGTGGCGGATATCGAAATCCGAGAGGCCGCGGTTGAGGCCGGGGTAGAGCGGACTGATGACGCCGACGGCGGTGGAGTAGCCGGAGGTGGCAGCGGTGGAGGCGGTGGAGGAGCCATCGTCGATGGACTTGCTCCAGGTGTAGGAGACGTTGACCTGGGCACCCTTGCCGAGGGTGCGTTTGAGGCTGGACTGGAGGGCGTGATAGGAGCTATCGGCGTTCCAGGTATTGGTTGTGTTGATGGTGGAGAAGTTGGGATTGAGAACGGGCGTGTTGGCGGGGATGATCCAGCCGGTGGCGGTTTTGACGGGCTGGACGGTGTTCATGTTGCGTTCGACGAGCGGCAGATGGATGCCGCGGGAGCCGGTGTAGCCGACTTCGCCGAGCCAGCCGCGGAGTTCGCGCTGGATGCTGAAGTTCCACTTGGGGCTGTAGGCGCGTTTGGGGGTGACGTCGACAAAGGCGGTGCGGAGGTTGGTGACTTTCAGCAGCGGGTAGGCGCTGGTGGGGAAGCTGCCGGCGGGTGGGGCGGTGGTGATGCCTTGGAGGAAATACGGGAGCGAGCGGCTGAGCGGGGTGTCGTAGATCCACAGCAGGGGGAGCGAATCGAAGATGCCGCCGCTGGCGCGGATGGAGGTTTTGCCGGTGCCGAAGGGATCCCAGACGATGCCGACGCGGGGGGAGAAGTTGTAGCGGGTGGGATTCGAGTCGTGAACCGGGCCGCCAACCTTTACCTGCGTATCGGTGAGGTTGTGGAGGAGGGCGATTTTACCGTTCACTTCCGTGGGAATCGTCAGGAATTCGTAGCGGAGTCCGATGTTGATGGTCAGGTTTTTGCGGAGGCGAATATCGTCCTGCGCGTAGCCGGCGAGGAGGGTTTGGCGGAGGCCTCGGATGGTGTCGCTGCCGGGGTAGAGGGAGCCGAAGCTGACGGGTTTGTTGGTGAGGAAATCGCTGATGGTGCCGAAGGAGAAGGAGCCGCCGGTGAGGTTGGGAAGGTCGTAGTTGTACTGCATGCGCTCGGAGGTGAAGCCGAGTTTGATGGAGTGTAGGCCTTTGTTGATGAAGAGGTTTTCGTGGAACTGGAAGGAGTTGAAGGCGATGCGAGTGACGTCGAGCGAGCCGGGGCCGCCGCCGGGGAAGGTGATGCCGGGGACGGAGATGGCGCCGATGTTGTAGCCGGGGAGGAAGCCGAGGCTGGGGTCTTTGAGGAGGGGGTTGAGAATGTCGATGATGTTGCCGCTATTGGTGACGTTGCGGGAGAAGCCGAAGCGGGCGACGTTGAGGATGGAGGGGTTGACGGTGCGGGTCCATTCGAGGATGGCGGCGGAGCGTTTGGATTCGTCGCGGGTGCGTTTGGTGCGGGAGGCATCGGGGGCGTTGGCGTTGCCGCGATCGAGGAAGAAGGAGCCGGTGAGGGAGTCCTTGTCGGAGGCGCGGTGATCGATTTTTCCGAGCAAATAGTAGCCGGAGGCGATCTTGTCGATTTGGGAGATGTACTGGCCGGTGTCGCCATTGCCGAGGAGCGGGCCGTTGGGCAGAGGCATGAGGGGGAGGACTTTGGAGACGGCGGGATCGACGTTGACGTTGCCGGCGCCGAGGCGGCCGAGGCGGGCGTTGGAGGAGAGGGTGTTGACGATGGAGGTGGTGGCGAGGAATTCGCGGACGCTTTCGTAGTTGGCGAACCAGAAGGTTTTGTTTTTGACGATGGGGCCACCGGCGGCGGCGCCGAACTGGTGGCGGCGGAAGAGGGGGCGGGTGGAGGGGTCGAAGAAGTTGCGGGCGTCGAGGGCGGAGTTGCGGTGGAAGTAGAAGAGGGTGCCGTGGAGGTCGTTGGTGCCGGAGCGGGTGACGGCGTTGAGGACGCCACCGGAGGCGCGGCCGTATTCGGCGGAGTAGTTGTTCGACACGACGGAGAATTCGCGGATGGCTTCGACGCCCAGGTTGGTGCCGAGGATGGAGCCGGGGGTGTTGTTGGCGTTGTCGTTGAGGGAGATGCCGTCGAGGCGGTAGTTGTTTTCCGAGGGGCGGGCGCCGGAGACGGTGAGCTTGACGCCGTTGCCGGCGCGGATGCCGCCGTTGCGGCCCATGGAGGCGATGCCTGGCTGGAGGGTGGCGAGTTGGGTCCAATCGCGACCGTTGAGGGGGAGTTCGCGGATGGTGAGGCCTTCGACGGTGCGGTTGTTGGTGGCCGAGGCGAGATCGACGGAGCCGACGGCGGCGTTGACTTCGACGGTTTCGGCGATATTGCCGATGGTGAGAGCGAAATCGATGGTGACTTCGGCGCCGACGTTGAGGACGATGTCCTTGCGGAGACCGCGGGAGAAGCCGGGGGATTCGAAGGCGGCTTCGTAGGGGCCGGGCTGGAGGTTGGTGGCGCGGTAGGCACCGGTTTCATTGCACAGGAGGGACCGGGTGATGCCGGTGTCGATGTTGCGGAGGGTGACTTTCGCGGTGGCGATGACGGCGCCCTGGGGGTCACGGACGACGCCGAGAATGGTGCCGCCGACGGTTTGCGCGGCGAGGTGGGACAGGAACAGTGAGGCGGCGAGCAGGCACAGGCCCGCGCGCTTCCGGAAAGCGAAAGCCATCAGCAATCTCCTCTACATGCGCGGCTCCGTAGCGGCGGGGCCGGGGGTTGAGCGGACGATTCGGTCGTGTCTATGGCGGGAGACTAGTTTTTTGGCCCGAACGTGGCCAGAGGAGGAAAAGACTCGTCGACTTGACGAGATGGGGACGTGACCAGACGTAGTATTCCGGTAAATTTAGCGGAATACGAATCAATTTTTCTAATCGAGGCGATTCGGATTTTTTATCGGAGAGGCTAGTTACTTCGACGCGAGTGACTTACACCGTGTGGCGCCAGCCAGTCCAGCGGGCGATGGCGACGGGGCCGGCGCAGTTAGCGAGGACATTTACTCCGGTGCGAACGGGATCGATGGCGGCATCAATTCCCAGGAGCGCGGCAAGTCCTTCCAATGGAAGTGCATAGGAGGGGAATAAACTGGCGAGAATGACGAAGTTAGCACGGGGAATGCCGGCGACTCCTTTGCTTGTCAGTTTGAGTGTGAGGAGTATCATCAGCTGTTGGGAGATAGTAAGTTGGATGTTCGCGGCCTGGGCGACGAAGAAGGTGGCCATGACCAGGTGGATGGTGGAACCGCAGAGATTAAAGCTCAGGCCGAGGGGGAGAGTGAGGCCGAGTAGGGTTTTCGGGAGTCCGAATTTTTCGAGCTGCGCCATGGCGGAGGGCAACGCGGCGGCGCTGGAGGTGGTGCCGAAGGCGATGAGAAATGGCTCGCGGGCGTGGCGCCAGAATTCCGGTATTTTGACGCGGAAGAGGAGGAGGGGGAGGATGACGCCGAGGACCAGGAACAACGCTTGGGTGGCCCAGGCTAGGGCCACGAATTTACCGAGGCCGAGCAGGACGTCGATACCGCTTTGGGCGACCGTCGCGGCGATGGCCGCTGATACGCCGATGGCGGCGAGGCTCATGACGTAGCGGGTGTATTGGAACGCTACCGCGGAGACCGATTCGCAGAAGCGGACGAAGGGCTCCGCCTTAGCCCCGATGGCGGCACAGGCGACGCCGATGGCGATGGCGAAGAGCACGATCTGTAGCACATTGCCGCGGGCCATGGCTTCGAAGAGGCTCGATGGGAACATGTTTTCGAGGACCTGGCCGAAGTCGGGCGGGGCGGCGGCTTGGACCGTTCCCTTGAGTCCGACGCCGTCGCCGGGGCGGAACCAGGTGACCATGCCCCAGCCGAGGAGGAGGGCAAACGTCGTTGACCCTTCGAACCAGGCCAGTGTTTTGAGGCCGATGCGGCCGAGATCCGATAGCTTGCCACCGCGGGCGAAGGAGGCGATGAGGGTGGTCAAAATGACTGGGGCAATCACCGATTGGATGAGGCGGAGGAAGGAGCGGGCGATGGGTTCGGCGATGGGGGCGATGCCGGGGAAGAGCCAGCCGACGAGGGCCCCGGCGGCCATGGCGCCGAGCAGGAGAAGGGTCACAGTTGATTAGTATCTCAGGCGCGGCGGTGGCGCTGGGATTCGGAGTTGGAGATGCCGGCGGAGGCGAGGAACGCCGTGCAGGAGGCGATCAACGAGGGCACGACGAGGGCCGGGCTGCCGCTGGCTTCGGCGACGAAGACGGCGGCGAAGAGGAGGCTGTTGTAACTGGCTCCGGTGAAGGCCGCGATACCGATGAGCGTGAAAACGCCGGGGTGGCTGGGGTTGAAGACGGCGTCGAAGGCGGCGCCCAAGGCGGCTCCGATGGTGGCCGAGGGGACGAAGAGGCCGCCGACGCCGCCGGTGCCGAAGGTGAAGCAGGTGGCTAGGAGTTTGGCGATTAAGATGATGGCGATGGCGCCGAGGGCGTGGTGGCCGTTGAGCAGTTGATTGGCTACGGGGAGGCCGGCGTGGAGGGTGACGGGGGCGCCGAGCAACTGGTAGGCGGCGTAGGCGATGGCGCTGACGATGATGCCGCCGGTGGTGGTTTTGATCAAGCGCGGCGCTTGCCACTTTGCCCAGAGTTGTTTGATGCGCGCGAGAAGGCCTAGGAAGATGTGGCTGAGTAACCCGCCGGCTAGGCCCAGGGGGACGCAGATGATGAGATCGCGGAGATTGAGTTGATATTGAAAGTGAATGGGGAAGTACGGGGTGGCGGGGCGGAAGAAGGCAAATGTCGCGTAGCTGGTGGCGGCGGCGATGAGGCCGTGGATCAGGGATTCGTGGGCTAAATCGTGCTTATAGGGTGACTCGA
>CANIFK010000139.1 GCA_947466555.1 Acidobacteriota bacterium
AACAAACAAACCAGATCTCCTATCAGGATGGCCGCTTCAACCGGCGGATCGAGCGTAGCATCGACCCCACCGACGTCTCCAAACGCGGCGTCGTCAGCCTGCTCTACGAACTGCCATTCGGCAAAGGCGCTGGAGCCATGAAGAAGATCATCGGCGGCTGGCAGGTCAACACGATCGGCATTATGCAGACCGGTCTGCCGGTGGTGATTGGCGGAGCGAACAACTTCCGCGCTTCGCGGCCGAATTCGACGGGCGTGTCGGCGAAACTGGACGATCCTTCGGCGGCAAAGTGGTTCAACACCGACGCCTTCGTCAATCCGCCCAATTACACTTTCGGCAACGTCGGCCGAGCACTGCCGGATGTGCGTGGTCCGGGAACGTTCAACTGGGACTTGAGCTTTATCAAGAACACCCGGGTGCATGAACGTGTCAATCTGCAGTTCCGCGCGGAGATGTTCAACTTCATGAACAACGTGAATCTGGGCATTCCGAACGGGAGCTTCTCGGCCGGTCCGAACGGCAAGAATCAGAGCGGCACGTTTGGTACGATCACTTCAGCGCGCGATGCGCGTAACATCCAATTGGGCTTAAAACTCCTGTTCTAAATGAAACTACTGCTCGCAGTTCTCGTTGCTGGTCTGGCCTTCGCGGCCGATGCTCCCTACGTCTCCGCCGGATTCCTCAAGATTCCGGCGGAGGTCAAACTGGGGCCGATGTCGGCCGTGGAGGTGGACCGCAAAGGGAACACCTACGTGCTGCACCGGGGCGAACCGCCTTTGCTTGCCTTCGACAAAGACGGCAAGTATAAGGGCGGTTTCGGCTCGGGCGAATTTAAAGTGGCCCACGGGTTGCGCGCCGATAAAGACGGCAACATCTGGACCACCGATAATGGTTTTCACATTGTTCGCAAGTTCTCGCCCACGGGCAAGGTTCTGGCAACGCTCGGAGAGAAGGGCGTGGCGGGCGGCGATGAAAAACACTTCCGCGCACCGGACGATCTGGTGTTTGCCTCGAACGGCGATATCTACGTCGCCGACAGCGGCAACGGTCGCATTGTGCATCTGAACAAGAGCGGACAGTTCGTCTCTCAGTTCGGCAAAAAGGGCAAGGAAAAGGGCCAGTTTGCTACGGCGCACGGCCTGGGGATCGACTCCAAAGACCGCATCTACGTGGCCGACCGTGGCAACAATCGAGTTCAAGTGTTCGCCAATTCCGGCGAATTCCTGTCCGTCTGGGACGGCTTCGGCAATCCGTTCGGGTTGCTGGTTGTGGGCAAGCAGCTGCTGGTCAGCGAAGGGGATGTGAACAAGATTTTCCACTTCGATCTGGCAAGCGGCCAGATTGCGAATTCGTGGGGCGACTCGCAGACGCTGCAGTTGCCGCACCTGATGTCGACCGACCGAAAAGGTAACCTGTACGTCGCGGAAGTGAACGGAAAGCGCGTGCAGATTTTCCGGAGAAAGTAATGATGCGATTCGGACTGCTGCTACTGCCCGCTGTGTTGCTGGCCCAGACGCCAGCGCCGAAGCTAACCCATCAGGACGCCGAGGAGTTTGAGCAGGCGCACAAGCCGCTCATTCAGCCCGAGCGGCCAAAGTCGAAGGACGCGGCGGCGGCGACGGCGCAGGTTTCGCGAGCGTTGCCGGGACGGGGCGTGGCAGGCGCGGTGGCGCAGCGCACGTTTATCGACAAACATATTTTTGCGCGCATGGCGGCGGACAAGATTCCGCATGCACCGCTGGCGAGTGACGAAGAGTTCGCGCGCCGGGCTTGGATCGATGCGACCGGGCGTATTCCATCGCCCGCGGATCTGAGCGCGTTTCTGGCGGATAAGTCGCCGAACAAGCGGGATAAGCTCGTCGATTCGTTGACGTCCTCGGACGCCTTTATCGACAAGTGGACGTACTACTTTGAAGACCTCTTCCGCGCCGGTGGGCGCATGGGGTCTGGTTTGAACCTGTTCCACTACTGGGTACGGGAATGGTTGAAACTGGACCGGCCCTATAACGAAGTGGTGACCGATCTGTTGACAGGCGCGGGCAAATCGAGCTTTTCCGTTCCCGGCTCGCTCTACTATCAACGCGATTTCGTGAAGGCCAAGGACGATCCGGAGACGCCGGACGCGCACGACTTGGTGAACCAGCCGGACACGGTGGACGAGTTCACGGTCACCTATTCGAAGGTGTTTTTGGGGATCAGCGTGGCCTGCATTTCCTGCCACGACGGCGCGGGGCATTTGGAGAAAGTCAATCTGTTCCTGGTGAAGAAGAAGCGCGATGAGTTCTTCAGCCAGGCGGCGTTTTATGGCAAGACGCGGCAGATCATGAACTGGGAGAACGGCTATCAGGCGAACACCGAATACACGGTGGACGACGAAGCGCCCGGTTACGACCGCAACGCCGAAAGCATTCTGCGTGTGCCGCGCCGCGGGAAAGGCATTTCGCAGCCGCGTTTCCTGCTAACTGGCGAAGCGCCCCGCGAGGGCGAAAATGCCCGCGATGGACTGGCCCGTATGATGACCAGCCACGTTCAATTTCGCCGCGCGCTCGTGAACCGAATTTGGGGCGAACTGATGGGCTTCGGCATTGTGGAACCGGTGGACGATTTCGACCTCGAACGCTACGACCCGAAGAACCCGCCGCCGGCGCCGTGGACGGTGCAGCCATCGAATCCGGCGTTGCTCGACGCGATGGCCGAGGATTTCGGCAAGAACAACTACAGCTTCCGCCACGTTGTGAAGACGATCATGAAGTCGTCGGCCTACCAGCTTTCGTCCAGCTTCCCGGGCGAATGGCAGGAGACCTACACGCCCTACTACGCGCGCAAATTTGTCCGCATGCTGTCGGCGCCGGAGTTGCATGATGCCATTGCGGTGGCGACGGGACGGCCCGGCTCCTTCCAGAGCAGTTCGGAAAAAGTGGGCATGGCGATGCAGATGCCCGAGCCGAGTAAAGCTGGCAACGACGTGAAGACGTTCATGCGTACCTTCGGCCAGGCCAGCCGCGACGATATGCCGAAGAAGGTGCCGCACAACTCGCTGCAGGCGATGCTGCTGATGCAATCGAAGGTTGTCACCGATCGCGTGAATTCGTCGAAGGGCGGGTTGCTGGCTTCGCTGCTCGATAAGACGCCGGACGACAAGGCGCTGGTTGAACAGCTTTACCTGCACACGGTGTCGCGCAAGCCATCGGCGCCTGAGCTGGCCGTGGGGCTGGAAGCGGTGAAGAAGAACCGCCGCAGCGGCGCGGAAAATCTGCAGTGGGCGCTGTTGAATTCGCCCGAGTTCCTGTTTAACTACTGAGGCCTTATGGACAAGCGTGTATCCGATTTCCTCCCTGCCCGCCGCGACCTGCTGAAGATGGGCGGCCATGGACTGTTGGGCGCCTTTGCCAGCCAGGCGATGCTGCCGCTGCAGGTGAGCGCCGCGGGCCGTGGGAATCCGCGCGGCTCGGCCCGGTTCTGCATTCTGATCGAGCTGGCCGGCGCGTTGAGCCATATCGACTCGTTCGATTTCAAAGAAGACGCGGGCACGCAGAAGGACTTCGACGTCCGCAAGATCAAAGACGACCTGTATCTGCCGTACCGGCTGTTCCCGGAACTTTCCAAGGAAATGGACAAGATCGCCATTGTCCGCTCGATGAAGAGCCACGAGGTGGTGCATTTCCGCGGGCAGTATTACACGCAGGCGGGGAGGCCGCTGAATCCGGCGCAGGCCTCTGAGATTCCGTCGGTTGGTTCGGTGATCAGCTACGAGTTTGAAAAGCTGCGGCGGGAAAAGGACACGTTCCCCACCTACATCGGCTGCAACCTGGATACGGCCGGGTGCGGGGCGCTTTCGACCGGATTTCTGCCGCCACGGTTTTCGGTATTGGATGTGAACTTGAAGGAAGGGTCGGCCTCGGCCCCGGGCAGTGCGGAGGCGATGGCGGTGTTGGAAGAGCGCTATCGGATTCTCAGCAAACTGGACGAGGTGATGGCGTCGTCGCGGTCCGGCAAGGACCGGCAGTTCGGCGCGTTCCGGGACTTCCAGCATTCGGCGTTTCAACTGTTGGGCGACACGCGGTGGCCGCAGACGTTCCAAATGTCGAAGGAAGAGATTGCCCGCTACGGCGATAACTCTGTCGGCCTGGGCTGCCTGTTTGCGCGCAACGCCGTGAAGGCCGACGCGGGCACACGCTACATCCACATCACCCATCCCGATTGGGACCACCATCGGAATATCTACAACCACGCCTCCAAGAGCAACCACTACATCCGCTGCAACGAGTTCGACCGCGCGATGGCTTCCCTGCTCCGGGACTTGGCCGCTGAGCCCTCGCCGCGCCAGCCGGGCAAGACGCTGCTCGACGAAACGATGGTGGTGATGGCCACCGAGTTCGGCCGCGTCCCAGGGGCGCTGAACGGCATCGCCGGGCGGCACCACTATAACCTCGCCTACGTTTCGCTCTTCGCCGGCGGCGGCGTGAAGGGCGGGCGGATCCTCGGCAAGACGGACGCGCAGGGCGAACACGTCATCGAAACCGGCTGGAAGTACAAGAAGCAGCAGATCAAGACCGAGAACATCTACGCGTCGATCTACTCGGCGCTGGGCATCGATTGGACGAAGGCGATTACGAATACGCCGTCCAAGCGCGCCTACCGCTATGTGGATCCGCTGGGCGCCACCGAAATGGTGATGGACGACGAGATCACGGACCTGTTTGTCTGATGCGTAGGCTTGCTGTTTTGTTAATCGCCGGGGCGGCCTACGCGGCCGAGCCGGGCATGGCATTGATACCGGCCGGCACGTTTCAGATGGGCCGGAGCAAGCTGACTTCTGACGACAAGACGACGATGCGGCCGCAGGTGCTGTTGGACGACCGGCCGGTACATGCGGTGACGATGCCCGCGTTCCTGATGGATACCCATGAGGTGACCCAGGCCGAATACGCCGCATTCGTGGCGGCGACGAAGCGCCCGGTGCCTTACCACTGGGTGGGCGGCGTGGTGCCCGCTGGCACCGGCAAGATCGCCGCGTATAACGTCACCTGGGACGACGCCAAGAGCTATTGCGAATCGCGAGGGAAACGGTTGCCGACCGAAGCCGAATGGGAGCGCGCGGCGCGGGGCGGAATTGAATCGGCCGATTATCCGTGGGGCGACAAGTACGACGCCAAGCTGGCACGGCATAACGTGGAGACGGGCCCTGGCGAAGTGGGCCGATACGCGCCGAACGGCTTTGGGTTATACGACATGGCGGGCAACATGTCCGAGTGGACCGCCGACTGGTTCGAACGGGAATACTACAAAAACTCTCCAGCGGAGAACCCGAAGGGACCGGCCACCGGAACCTACCGCATTATCCGTGGCGGGGCGTGGAGTGACCAGGGAAAGCGAATCACCGTCTTCTTCCGCAACTGGGTGCGGCCCACGCAGCGCCAGCCCAATATCGGCTTCCGGTGCACGAAAGACGCGCCGCCCGCCGAGGATCGAATCAAGGAAAAGATCGCCGCGTTCCAGGGCACTGTTTCGCTCTACGCGAAGAACCTGGTGACCGGCGCGGAATACGCCATTCGCGCCGATGAACGCGTCCGCACGGCGTCCACGATCAAGCTGCCGATTCTGGTGGCGCTGTTCCAAGCCGTCGCCGAAGGCAAGGCGAGCCTGGACGAAGAGATCCTGCTGACGGCCGACGACAAGGTATCCGGGTCCGGCATCCTGTTTGAGTTCTCCGCCGGGCGGAAGTTCCTGGTGCGCGATCTGGCGAATCTGATGATCGTCGTCAGCGACAACACCGCTACCAACCTGCTGATCGACCGGCTGACGGCGGATTACGTCAATAATGTCATGGAGAAGTACGGCTTCGCCAAGACGCGTTCAAACCGCAAGATCCTGGGCGACGGGAAGAACCTGAAGCCGGTGGCGAGCGGCTGGAGCGTCTTCGGGCAGACGGGCGACAACAAGAAATTCGGCATCGGCGTGTCGACGCCGCGAGAGATGGTGCGACTGGTGGAGATGCTGGACCAGGGCAAACTGGTGAGCGCGGAGGCGTCGAAGGCGATGCTCGAAATCCTGCGCCGGCAGCAGCATACCGACGGCATTGGCCGGCACCTGGATGGCTTCGTGGTGGCGTCAAAGTCCGGCGGGCTGGACGCACTGCGCAGCGATGTCGGCCTGGTGACGCGCAACAAGGAAAAGTACGCGCTGGCGGTTACCGTGGACGGCATGCCGAAGACGGACTACTCGCCCGACAATGTAGGCAACATCCTCATCTCGGAACTGACCGCGCTACTGCTCGAAAAAGTCCGCTAGATCGCGTCGGTGGGCTTTTTCGGCTCGACGATTTCAACGCCCTTTTCGGTGATGTTCACCGTACGAACCTGACCGCGCGGTCCGATGGGGCCGATGTCGCGGCCGCCCTTGCTGACCGCGATGCCACCGGCGTTGCCGACGACCATCTTGGTGTTCTGCAGGGTGGAGATTAATTTTTTGTCGCCCGGCTCCAAAACGCCCATAAAGACGCGCTTGCCGTCGGCGGTGACCTCAATCCAGGTCTTTTCGGTGGCCTCGATGTTCAGGGTGAGGTTCCCGTTGGGATCGGTGGAAAGGGTGGGCACGACCTTCGCGGGTTCGGTGGTGGTGGCCGCGGTCACTTGCGGTTGGGCGGATTCACGGGCGGCTGCCGACGCGGGCACAACGGGCGCGGGCATGTTGGAATTGGACTGCTTGCGGACTTCCTGCGGTTGATTCCAACGGTCGACGAAGAGCGAAAGCGCCCCTCCGCCAGCTACCAGCAGAACGAGTGCGGCGACGGCCAAACCGGTGCGCGAATCGAAGAAACCGGAGGAGGCGCCGCGCAGCGGTTCCACCGAAATCAGCTTCTTTTCTTCGGAACGGCGGGCACGGGGGTCATGCGCGGCGGCGATCAGATCCAGGTCCACCGGGGGTTCCGGCTTCACGATCGAAGCGAACTCCTCTTCGATTTTCGAGGGATCAAAACCAAGAGCCTGCGCGTACTGGCGGATAAAGCTGCGGTTGAAAAAACCGCCGGGCAGTTGCTTCCAATCCTCAGTTTCAATCGCTTCCAGGTAGCGGGACCCGATACGAAGGTCATCCGCAATGGAGCGCAGTTGCTTCCCTTGGCGGAGCCGTTCTTCCTTCAATTTTTGACCGAGTGATGCCATTTCAAGAAATCCCGAAGGATCAATCCTATAATATACCTTTGTCGACGAAGCAAACAACCGTAGCCATCAGTGTGGTGGTGGTCAATTGGAACCGGGCCGAGATGCTGCGGGAGTGTTTGCAATCATTGGAGATACAGGTAAACGGC
The DNA here is from genome assembly GCA_947466555.1 of Acidobacteriota bacterium. GTDB lineage: Bacteria > Acidobacteriota > Terriglobia > Bryobacterales > Bryobacteraceae. The sequence goes on from CANIFK010000139.1 coordinate 7,310, forward strand.
GAAGGGCGCCGCTGGCCGTTGGAAGTCATCGTCGTCGACAATGGATCCACCGATGGTTCTAAGGCCTTAGTTGAGAGCGAGTTCCCATGGGTAGTGTTACTTAGGAACGAGAAAAATCTGGGGTATTGCCAGGCGAACAACCAGGGGATCGCCGTGGCCCGGGGGGAGTTCATCGCGCTGTTGAACAACGACGCGGCGGCGCAACCGCTTTGGATTGAGAATTTACGGACAGCCTTTCAAGAAGCACCTGATGTCGGCATGGCGGCGTCGAAGATCGTCACCTGGGAGGACATGGGCCGGATCGACAAAGTGGGCCACCTGATCTTCCCGGATGGGCAGAACCGGGGGCGCGGAACCGGGGAGCGGGACCGGGGACAATATGAGAGAGTGGAAGAGGTTCTCTGGCCGGACGGGTGTGCCGCTATGTATCGCAAATCAATGTTGGACCAGATCGGCGCGTTTGACGAGGATCTCTTCGCCTATGGAGATGATGCCGAACTGGGCCTGCGGGCGCGGATCGCGGGGTGGCGTTGCCTATACATGCCGGGCGCGGTTGTGCGGCACCGGCGGGGATCGACGATGGGCCAGGGGAACCCGGAGAGGGTGCGATTGATCGAACGGAACCGGATCCTGCTGGCGGCGAAGCTGTTTCCCTGGAGCCTGCTGATTTTGAATCCCTTCTACTTCGCGGTGCGCCTGGTGGCGGGCGTCGTGGCGGCCGGGAGCGGCGAGGGCGATCTGGCGGCGTTTCCCGGGTTGGCCAATAAGCTGCGCGTGGCCTGGGCAATGATCCGCGGGCAGTGGCAGGCGCTGATGATGCTGCCGATGACGCTGCGAAAGCGCGCGGCGGTGGAACGGATGGCAGTGTTGACGACGGCCGAGCGGCGGCAGTTGATTCTCGCCAACCGGTTGACGCTCTCCGCATTGTTCGGTATTGTGCGCGGTGGGGAGGTTGGCCCATGACCGAGGAAGCTGTGGCGCCTGAAACCATCCGCGAAGCGGACCTCTGCCCGGCGTGTGGCAGCGCGAACCTGCGCACGCTGTTTCATGGGACCGACCGGCTGTTTGCCACGACGACCAAGTTCTTTGAAGTCGTGGAGTGCACCGACTGCCGGCTGATGCGTCTCTTCCCGCAGCCGACGGCGGCCGAATTGGGCCAATACTATCCGCCGAACTACTGGTTCGCGCCAGGGAAGGACGCCGCGTCGAAGGCCGAGGATTTCTACCGGCGGCTGGTGCTGGGCGATCATGTCCGGTTTGTGGAGAAGGCGATCGAATCCACCACGGCGAAAGGGCCACTGCTCGACGTAGGTTGCGGCGGCGGACTATTCCTCCGGCTCTTGCGGGAGCGCGGCCACAAGGTGATGGGATTGGATTTTTCGCTCGACGCGGCCCAGACGGCGTGGAAGGTGAACCGCGTGCCGGCGATGTGCGGAACGTTGTCGAAGGCGCCACTGCGGCCGGAGTCCTTCAGCGTCATCACGATGTTCCATGTGCTGGAGCATCTCTACGATCCGGTAGGGTACGTGGAAGAGGCGTGCAAGTTGCTGGCGCCCGGTGGACGATTGGTAATTCAGGTGCCCAACGCGGCCAGTTGGCAGTTTCTGTTGTTCGGCCAGAACTGGAACGGCATCGACGTGCCACGTCATCTGGTGAACTTCAAGGACAAGGACCTCGTCGCGCTAGTGGAAGCCTGCGGGTTCACGGTGGAACGGCGGAAGTATTTCTCTCTGCGGGATAACCCGGCGGGGATGGCGACGTCGATCTCGGCCGCGCTTGACCCGATGAGCCGGCGCGTCCGCAAAGTGCCGGAGTCGCCGGGCATGCGGTTGTTGAAAGACGGCATCTACTTCGGGCTGACGCTGTTGTGCCTGCCGTTTACGCTGATCGAAGCGGCGTGCCGTGCCGGTTCGACCATCATGATCGAGGCGCGGAAGAAATGAACCCGGGCCTGCTGCCGGGCCCGTTGCGACGGTATGTACTGGACTTTGAGCGGCGGATTGCCGATGCGGTCGGCGCGTTCGCCGCGGGGCTGCCGGCCGGGGCGCGGGTGTTGGACGCCGGGGCCGGAGAGGGCGCGTATAAGAGCTATTTTCCCGGACGGCGGTATATCGGGTTGGACCTGGGAATTGGCGACCAGCAATGGGATTATACGCAGCTGGACGTGCTGGGCGACCTCACTTCCCTGCCCTTTGCCGATAGCGTTTTCGACGGGGCGTTGAACATCGTCACGCTGGAACATGTGAAGGACCCGGCGCGGGTGCTGTGTGAACTGGCGCGCGTGCTGCGCCCCGGCGGGCGATTGCTTTTGGTGGTGCCGCACGAGTGGGAGGTCCACCAACACCCGCACGATTTTTTCCGGTATACCAAGTTTGGCGTGGAGGAGTTGGCCGCGCGCGCCGGGCTGCGCGTGGTCAGTCTCGCGCCCGGCGGCGGTTACTTCCGGCTGCTGGCGCGCCGGTTGTTG
>CANIFK010000140.1 GCA_947466555.1 Acidobacteriota bacterium
ACGATGCGTGCCACAACAACGGTCGCATCAACAACACCCCACCCCGCCCCACCGTACACACCACTTCCGCCCCCGCATCCAGCGGCGCCGCCGCCATTCGCCCCAATCGATGCGAGCCCCGCAACACCCGCACCGGCCCGTTCTCCGCCCCGCAATCATCCAGGTGCAACCGCACCGCCACCATCTGCTCCAACACCGCCACCGGCGGCTGCACATGCGCCACCCCAGCCTTCACCGTCCAAGGCCCATACCCCGGTACATCCAGCCGCTCCTGCACCGCAATCGTCAAATCCTGGTGCCACGGCACCTTCCAATTCGCCTCCGGAGTCTTGTCGAACAAGATCCCCCGCACCGTCCGCGCCCCTGGCCCCAACACCGGCTCCACCAGCACGCGGCAAGCAACAGACTCCGCCACCGCCGCCAGCAGCCTCCCTACCCTCGGAGGCCGCCACCAGCCAATCCCCCCCCTACTTCCGGAAACTCATCCGAATCGTCTTCAACGGCATCGAAGTCTTCTTCCCATCCCGCAAAACCTCCATCGTCCCCGTATCCCCCGGCGTCTTGTGCAACACGATATACAGCGACGCCGTATCCGCATGCTCATCCCGGTCCTTCCCGTCCACCGACAAAATAATATCCCCAACCTTCAAATCATGCGCCGCCACCGAATACGCCATCGACGAAACATACTTCACATAACTCGCCAACCCATCCAGCGGCAGCCCCAACTTCGTCTTCTCCTCCGCCGTCAACGCCCGGTCATCAAAGTACGACCGCGGCTCGATGCTCGACTGCCGGTACCGCGTATCCGTCCACCACCACCGCACCGGCAGCGCAATCGTCAGATCCACCAAAACGCCCGCACGCTCCACAGTCACCCGAGTCGACTTCGCCGTCCGCGCAACCTTGTCATACCGCCACTGCGCATCGGCAAACGTCCAAATCGTATCGCCTTCCCACTTCGCAATCCGGTCCCCCGCCTGCATCCCCGCCGCCTTCGCCGCGCCCGACACATCCCGCACAACCAACCCCTTCGGCACATCCAACTCAATCCCAATCGTCCGCAAATCGGGCGACCGGAACAGATGCACCAGCTTGTCCAACGTCCCGTCCTTCTCCCGATGCAAATTCTGGAAATCGCCAATCAAATGGCACTCCACACAAGCATTGGATTTAAACGTCCGCTCCACCAACATCGAATAGTTCCGCGCCGAATCCTCCTTCGGCCGCGGCTTCTTCGCCAACTGGCCCGCCTGATACTGCTTGTGCAGGTCCAGCCCCTTCGCCGCCGCCAGCGCCAAACTGTCCAGATTCAAATACGAATCAGCCGACCGCGAATCCCGTCCGCCATACCGCATATAAATCTGCTCATCCGCATTCAGCAGATAAAAATAAATAGTGTTGTTCCGGTCATGCTCAAACAAACCAATGTCCACGTTATCCATGCGGATAATCCGCACGCAGACATAGTTCCGCAACTGCTTGCCCAGCGGTGAATCGGATGGCGACAGCACAACCTGTGCGTCGAAAACTCTACCGTTCGTTCAAGGCTCGCAGCGATACTCAAGGAAGATCGGCTTCCCCGTCGCCTTCGCCTCACGCACCGCCGCCTGGTAGTTGTCCAGCCAGTTGATCTCATCATCGGCAGGTTTGGCCTGCGCAAACAGCCCGAAGGGCAACAGAAAAAGAGCAAGAGCGAATTTCATCACTTATCTCGATACTACTACCGGGCGCGCCGCATCGAAAAATGGTTACCGAAGGAGAAAAAACCATGTACCTCGTCACCGGAGTCACCGGCAATACCGGCAAAGTAGTCGCCGAAACCCTGCTCGCCCAAGGCCACGCCGTCTCGGTCGTCGTCCGCAATAGTGCCAACGGCGCTCCCTGGCGCGCCAAAGGCGCCACCGTCTTCACAACGGACCTCACCGACACCGCCGCCCTCACCCCCCTCCTCGCCGCCGCCAAGGCCGCCTACATCATCAGCCCGCCCTCCAACCAGTCCCCCGATTTCCTCGCCGAAAAATCCGAATTCCTCGCCCACGTCGCCGAAGCCATCACCGCCAGCAAAATCCCCCACATCGTCGTCCTCTCCTCCGTCGGCGCCCAACACCCCACCGGCACCGGCCCCATCCGCTCCCTCCATACGGCCGAAAGCGTCCTAGCCCACGCCGCCCCCAGCGTCACCTTCCTCCGCGCCGCCTACTTCCTCGATAACTGGCTCGCGTCGTACAACTCGGGCACCCTCCACAACTTCCTCACCCCCGGCCGCGCCATCCCCATGATCTCCCCCACCGACATCGGCCACTTCGCCGCCGTCGAACTCACCCGCCCCCACGCCGGCCCGCAGGTCATCGAAATCGCCGGCCCCGCCGACTACACCCCCGAGGAAATCGCCGCCGCCTTCGGCCCCGACACCCAGCTCCTCACCCACCCCATCGAAGCCGTCGAACCCACGTTCCTGTCTTTCGGCTTCTCCCCCAACATGGCCGCCCTCTACCGAGAAATGATCGAAGGCGTCAACAGTGGTCGCGTCGCCTACGTCGGCACCCCCAAACGAGGCACCATCACTGCCCAGGCGGCTCTACGAAGGTCCTAACGGTCTTCACACCATCCACCACAACCGTTGTCGTAACGGTCCGCACGCCGCCGCCCTGGCGCAAGTACTTCACTTGCGCAACCAGCACGTCCAGGTCCGGCAACGCGGACCCCAACATCACAGCGGCAATTCCAACCAGTAGATAACGGGATACAGGGGATTGATTTGGCATAACGCTATTTCTAACGCACGTGCCATGCCAATCCCCAAACCCAACAAAACAATCACCAAACCGGAAAACCGGCCAACCCCAAAGTGTCCCCCACCGGAACGGATTGTCCGTTTCCGCACACCAGCCGGTTAAGCGCCCTTGCCCTTCGCAGCCACCGCCAGCGGCGGCAACCCCAGCTTCACGCGCAGGTCCGTATCCAGCTTCGACGCCGTCTCCGCATTGTCCTTCATAAACGTCTTGGCGTTCTCCCGCCCTTGCCCAATGCGTTCGCCACTATAGCTGTACCAGGATCCCGATTTTTCAACCAGATTCTGCGCCACGCCCAGGTCGATCAGGTCACCCTCTTTGGAGATCCCTTCCCCGTACATGATGTCGAACTCGGCTTCCCGGAACGGCGAAGCCACCTTGTTCTTCACAATCTTCACCTTCGTCCGGTTGCCCACAACCGCATCGCCATCTTTAATGGCCGCAATCCGGCGAATATCCACGCGAACACTGGAATAGAACTTCAACGCCCGCCCGCCCGAAGTCGTCTCCGGGTTCCCAAACATCACGCCGATCTTCTCGCGAATCTGGTTGATGAAAATCAAACACGTGTTGCTCTTCGAAACCACGGCCGTCAACTTCCGCATCGCCTGCGACATCAGCCGCGCCTGAATACCCACAAACGCATCGCCCATCTCGCCATCGAGTTCGGCCTTCGGCACCAGCGCCGCCACCGAGTCGACAACCAGTACATCAATCGAATTCGAAGCAATCAGCGTATTGGCAATCTCCAACGCCTGCTCGGCATAATCGGGCTGCGAGACCAACATGTTGTCGATATCGACGCCCAGCTTTTGCGCATACCCCGGGTCCAACGCATGCTCGACGTCGACGTAAGCCGCAATACCGCCCGCCTTCTGCGCCTGCGCCACTACCTGCAAAGCCAACGTCGTCTTACCCGACGACTCCGGCCCGTAGACTTCAATAATGCGCCCCCGAGGGAATCCGCCCACGCCCAACGCGTAGTCGATCGAAATCGATCCCGTCGAAATCGCCGCAATCGGAGCCACGGCCTCCTTCGACCCCAGGCGCAGCACCGACCCCTTGCCAAACTGCTTCTCAATAGCGCCGAGGGTTGCTTGCAGCGCGCGTAATTTCTCTTTTTCGTCCATGCGGTATCCCTAATTATAGAGTGCCCGCACCGCGGAAATATTCTCTGCGCAATCGGCCATAATGAAAACTGCGCATGGGAACTAGGTCACGCAGAGTCCCATGCGCAGGCAACGGCGAACAGAGCTACAGCTTTTATCGCTACCGATAAGGCTGAAGAGGCAACTCCAGGGAAATGGCTCCTCTTCAGCCCCGGCTTAGCTCCTCGTACCGCTGCGAAATCGAGTCCCAATGCAAAACTTGTAGAATCGCCGCCAGGTAGTCCGGCCGCCGGTTCTGATACTTCAAATAGTAGGCGTGCTCCCACACGTCAATCCCCACCACCGGCCGCTTCCCCGCCATCAACGGGCTGTCCTGGTTCGGCGACGTCTCCACCACCAGCTTCCCCGTCTTGTCCAGGTTCAGCCATACCCACCCGCTGCCGAACACGCCCAAACCCGCCGTCCGCAGCTTCTCTTCCAAAGCCTTCTGCCCGCCAAACGAAGTCTCAATCGCCTTCGCCAGCGCGCCCTTCGGCGCAGCCGAACCCTTCCCCAAGGACTTCCAAAACAGCGAGTGGTTCAGATGCCCTCCGCCATGGTTCCGCAGCGCCCCGCGAATTCCCTCCGGCGCCTGGTCCAGCTTGCCAATCAGCGCCTCCAACGGCACCTTCGCCAGCGCCTCCTGTCCCGCCAGAGCCTTGTTCAAATTGTCCACGTACGTCTGATGATGTTTCCCGTGATGGATCTCCATCGTCCGGGCATCAATGAAGGGTTCCAACGCGTCCACCGCGTACCCCAACTTCGGCAGCGTATACGGCCCCGCCGCCTGCCCCGGCAACAGCGCGCCGGCAGCCAAACTCCCCAGAAACAGTCGTCTCTGCATAGTTCTCTCCCTCGGTAGAAAAAACGTAGGACCGCCCTCCTTCATCGGAGAGCGCAAGAATCACGTTTCGCAACTACGTCAAGTTAGAGAACCGGTGGCGGCCGTTCAAACAGTGCGTGCCCGGCCAACACCACATCCGCGCGCACCGCGTCCACAACACGAACATCCCCAACACCAACCAGCCCCACCACCAGCGACACGCCCCGCTCGGCCGAAAAGCCAACGCCAAGCCGCGCCAAGCCAACATTGGCATTCCCCGCGCAGCACCGCGCCTGTAGGGCCGTGAACGCCATCCCAGCCTGGCTCTTCCCACGCTTGCAACACGCGTGCCCGGAAGCCTTCCGCTTGCAGCAAGCCTTCTCACACTCATCGCCGACGGTGATCGCCAGCACCGGCATCGCCGTAATCATGGCAACGCACAACAGCACCATCGCGCCCACCGCGCGACGCACCCCGGCCAATGCTGTCACCAGTCCAAACAACTTACCCGTCAGGATACCCCAACCACAAAACAAATGTCGCGCCCACCCCCGGGAATCACCGTCCCGCCGGAGGCCCCCCAGGCCGCCCGCCGGCACCCGGCCCGCCCGCAGCCGCAGGCCTAACCGGAGCCGGACAGCAATCAATCTGGCAAACCGCCGGCCGCGCCGGCAAATTCCCCACCGCCTGCTGCGGCGCCCCGTGCGTATACTCTTCCACCAATTCCCGGATCATCTGCACAAACCGCGGATGCGTCCCCGCCGTCGCCGCCCTGGTAAAGCCCATCCCCAACTCCTCCGCCAAATGCTTGGCTTCATAATCCAGGTCGTACATCACCTCCATGTGGTCGCTCAAAAACCCAATCGGCTGCAACACCACATCGGTCGTCCCCGCGGCCTTTTCTTCCCGTAAAACATCCAAAATATCCGGCTCCAACCAAGGAATCTGCGGCGGCCCGCTCCGGCTCTGATACGCCAATCGCCAATCCGCATCCCCGCCCACCATCCGCGCCGCCTCCATCAACTGCTCCACATACGCGCACGAATTCGCCATCGTCATCGGCACCGAATGCGCCGTAAAAATCACCTTCGCCCCCGGCCGCTCCGCCAACGCCGCCTGCAACGATTCCGTCATCACCTCCACATACCCCGGATGATTAAAGAACCGCCGTACCGTCACCACCTCCGGCGCCCCCTCGCCAACCTCCGCCTGCGCCTTCGCGATGTCTTCCCGATACTGCCGGCACCCGCTATAGCTGCTGAATGCCGACGTCGGAAACGCCAACACCTTCTTCCGCCCATCGGCCACCATCTGCCGCATCGTATCGGCCAGGAACGGATACCAGTTCCGGTTCCCCCAATAAATCGGCAAGTCCAAATGGAGTTGCGCCAGCAGCGCCCGGCACTGATCATTAATCGGGCTCACGCCGTCAAAGTGGTAATAATGCTCCGCCACCTCCAACAGCCGCTCCCGAGGCACCCCGCGCCCCCGCGTGACATTCTCCAAAAACGGCAGAACATCGTCATGCTTCTCCGGCCCGCCAAACGACAGCAATAGGAACGCGTCAAAATCAGCCATATCTCTCCTGGACTCTCCCACATACGATGCCGCACCCAGCGCCGCGGCGACACCAAATCGATAACTCGGATACCGCAACCGCACACCCAACTCCGCCAACACCCCCCGCCCATCCACCCGCCGGTCCGCCCGCCGAGTCTCGTCCAGTGCCGTAGGCGCCGCACTCTCCGGCACCGCAACCCCCAACAGATCACAGCAAAACCGAGTAATCTCCAAATTGGTCGACGGCTCTTCATCCGCCACCGGCCACGCCCCGCCCAACTCCCCCAGCACCGCCGCCACCGTCACCGCCGCCAGATCATCCACCTGAATCCGCGACGTATACGTCGACCCATCCCCGGCCACCTTCCACCGCCCAATCCGGATCGACTCATGCACGCCCCGCCCCGGCCCATAAATCGCCGCCGGCCTTAGCACGCACCCCGACCAAGGCCCCGCCAAAACAACCTGCTCCGCCTCAAACCGCAGCCGGGTCCGCTCCGTCACCGGAGCCGCAGCGGTAGAGGCATCCACTAAATGCGCATCCCCATAAACACCCGTGGTCGAAAGGTAGACAACCCGTTCCGCCACGCCAGCCAAACACTCAATCCCCTCCACCGAAGGAGCCGACCAAACCACCCGCCAATCGCTCCCGCCCAACTCCCGCAGCTTACGAGCGTCCCCCGGCAAATCCAAAACCAAATCCCCAGCAGTCCGATGCGTAGCGACAACGTGATGTCCCGCCGCCCGCAACAACCCGGCCACCCGCGACCCCGTATAACCCGCCCCAACAATCAAGAATCGTGCCACAACCCATCATCCCAGACATTTCCGGGGCTTGCCCTCCGAAGCCCGTAGGGCGAAGGGGGGTGACTGTCACCAAGGATTTCTCCGACCACTTCCCCCCCCATCCCCAACCGACCACCACCGACCGGGGACAAGGCGGGCAGACCCTCCGGCACCGTTCGGCCCGTAACCCCAAACACAGCCTTGTCCCCAAGACGCGACACAACCCGCAGAGCCAGAAGCGACACATCCCTCCGCGAGCGCCAAACCGAAAACAACCCAATCAACCACTCCGCGGAAGGCCCCGCGGCTAGCGATCAGAAATGTTCGGGCATCACCGCCTGCGCCCCCGCCAACCGGTTCAACAAATCCCCGCCCGCCCCCTTCCGCAGCGCAATCTTAATCTCCAAATCCGCCTCCTCCCACCTTCTCCGCGCCACCAAATGCTCCGCCATCATCACATGCGGCTCCGGATCCCTCTCATCAATCCGCTGCGCCTCATGCAGCCAATTGGTAAACGCCCGAACCTCATTCGCCAACAGCGACAACCGCGCCAGCTCCTTACAAGCCAACCCATGATCCGGATCTAACGTAACGCACTCCTCCAACGCCAAAAACGCGTCACCCAACTGGTCCGCCTCCGCCAACCGCAACCCCAACGAATAATACTCACCCGCCGTCATCACATCACTCCAAACGTCCGGAATGCCTCCACCGTCGACATCCCATTCTCAATCGCCACCCGAACCAAATTCTCCCCCTCCAACTTCTCAAACGCACGCGTCAACGCCTCCTCCTCCGCCTCCCGAGGCACCACCAACACCCCATCCCGGTCCCCAAAAACCAAGTCCCCCGGCCGCACATTCACCCCCGCGATCCGAACAGAAACCCGAAAATCCCGAACCTCCCCCCGCGGCCCCTGGTCCTGCGCATAACTCCCATACGCAAACGTCGGAAAGCCCAATTTCAAGATCCCCGAAGTGTCCCGCGCATACCCATCCAGCACCGCCCCCGCCGCGCCCAACTTCATCGCCCGCGTCGACATCAACTCCCCCCACAACGCATACGTCGGCGACGACCCCGACGCCACATAAACCTCATGCGTCTTCAAATCATCCAACGCCTCCAGCATCAGCCCAAACGGCTTCCGCCCCTCCGGCGCATCTTCCGGAATGTCCACTTCCAACACCGGCATCGCCCGCCCGGCCACAATCATGTCCTCCCGCAACGGCCGCACCGCCGGCGGCAGAAAACAGTGCAGGTATCCCATCTTGTCCAGAATGTCCCCGATAATCGCGCTAAACAGCTCCCGCTTAATCAACGGCAACAGGTCATCATCAGCCAGATTCTTGTAAGTGCCCATGCAAAAGTAGCTTACCGCAGAGCCTCCGCCACGTCCGCATGGCTGTTCTCCAACGCCGCCTCCCGCGCCGATTTCCCCTGCTTATTCCGAACCAATTTCCGAGCCCCCTTCTCCAACAAAAACTCCACCATCTGCTTCCGCCCCCACGAAGCGGCCAGGAACAACGGCGTCGCCCCATGCGCCACATCCTTGGCGTCAATCTCCGCCCCACGCCCCAACAGCAGCGCCGCCGCCCCCGTATGCCCACCCAACGCGGCATCGTGCAACGCCGTCGCCCCATCAGGATTCAACGCTTTCACATCCGCCCCGTTCTCCAACAGCACCTGCATGCTCTCCAAATGGCCCTTCAAAGCGGCGTCATGCAACATCGTCGGCCCCACCCGAGCCCCATGTTTCAACAACCACCCAATCACCTCCGCATGCCCGCTCGCCACCGCCATCCCCAACCGCTTCTGCGGATCCGCCAACGTCGCCCCGCCCGCCAACAGCGCATCAGCCACCGGAACAAACCGCATCCGCAACGCCACATCCATCGCCCGTTCGCCATCTTTGTCCGGCGCGTTGCCATCCGCTCCCGCCGCCAACAACAACCCCACAACCTCTGCAGCCCCCTTCTGCGCCGCCACATGCAGCGGTTGCAACCCCGTCTTCGGCTGCGTCCGCTTCGCGTTGGCGCCCTTGGCAAGGAGGATCTTCACAATCCCCGCCTGCCCCCGCCAACAGGCCTCGTCCAAAGGCGTCGCCCCCGCCGAATCCGCCACGTCGACTTCCCCAAACCGCCCCAACAAATCCACAAACAGCTCCTCATACCCCCGATTCGCCGCCAGGTGCAAAACCGTAGCCCCGGCCCGGTCCTTAGCCCGCAAATCCGCGCCTTTCCCCAACAGCAAATCCACCAAATCCTTCCGGTTCGTAATCACCGCATAATGCAACGGTGTCGACCCGCCCTCCACATGCCGCGCATTCACATCCGCCCCGGCCTCCAGCAGCGCCAGCACAACGTCCTTATGCCCGCTCCAAGCCGCATCATGCAGCGCCGTGCCACCCAACGTATCCGGCGCGCTCACCGGCACGCCCTGCGCCAACAGCGCCTTCACCCGCTCCACATCGCCCGCCCGCGCCGCCGTGTGCAACTCGCTCGCGCCCAACCCCAGCGAGCCCGCTACCACCAGCAGCGCAACACCAATGGACCGACGTGGAAATCGCAGGTGCCGCATCTCTCTCTACCTTACCGCCAAACAGAAAAAGGGGCCCCGCGGGACCCCTCTCTCACAAACCATTGC
>CANIFK010000141.1 GCA_947466555.1 Acidobacteriota bacterium
CGCAGTGCCGCTTTTCTACCAGGACGTCCAGCCGATTCTGGAGCGTCATTGCCAATCCTGCCACCGGGCCGGAGAAGCGGCGCCGATGGCGTTGGTGACGTATGAACAGGCGCGGCCATACGCACGCGCCATTCGCGACGCGGTGTTACGGCATACGATGCCGCCGTGGTTCGCTAAGTCGGAGCCGGGCGAATTTGCAAACGATCCGCGGTTGACGGCGGCAGAGATTGCCGTTTTGCGCCGATGGGCGGATGGGGGCGCGCCGGCCGGAAAGTTGGTCAGCCCGGGGAAACCGTGGACGGAGGGCTGGCGGATCGGAACGCCGGACGCGGTGGTGGAGATGCCGGCCGCCTTTCGCGTGCCCGCGAGCGGCGAAGTCGAGTATCAGCACGTCATCGTGCCCACCGGGTTCGCGCAAGACCGATGGGTTACGGCCCTCGAGGTCCGGCCGTCCAGCCGGGCTCACGTCCATCACGCCGTTGTATTCGTCCGGCCACCGAGGTCGGTCTGGCTGCGGTCGCAACCGGTCGGCCAACTGTTTACCGCGAAAGGGCAGGCGATAGCGGGGTTATCGACCATCGATGAAGTCATCGCGTCGTACCTGCCAGGCGCGGAACCGCATATCTATCCCTCTGGACTGGCCAAGCTCATCCCCGCCGGGAGCGACCTGATCTTTCAAATTCACTACACGCCAAACGGGCGGGCCGCCGAAGATCAGACGCGGATCGGACTGGTGTTCGCCAACGAACCTCCGCGCACCCGGGTGTATTCCCTCTCCATCGCCCAGGGGAAATTCGAGATCCCTCCCCGCGCCCCGGCACATGAGGTCCAGGCTATTTTCCCGGTGTACACAGCAACCGCAATCTATGCGCTGGCCCCGCACATGCACCTGCGCGGGAAATCCATGCGCGTCACGGCCGTGGGCCCGGACGATTCCGAACGGGTCCTGCTCGACGTCCCCCGCTACGATTTCGTCTGGCAACTGGTCTACCGGCCCGCGAAACCGATCCCGATCGAGCGTGGCACCCGGTTGATTGTCGACGCGGTGTTCGACAACTCTCCGGGAAATCCGAGGAACCCCGACCCGGCGGCGACAGTCCGTTGGGGCGAGCAAAGCCGGGAGGAGATGGCAGTCTGTTTCGTCGACTTCCTGCTTCCCCTCCCCATTTCGCCCAATGAGATCTTCCGGGCGCCGCGGTTTGGCCGTTAGCCGATCTTAAGGTAGCGGACGCACACCGGAACGGGCGCCTTGATCGGAGCACCAACCTGGTCGAGGGCACCGGAGGTCTGGTTGATGCGGAAAAGCACGATCGAGTCTGTATTCTGGTTGGCGGCGATCAGGAACTGGCCGGTCGGGTCGATGGCGAAGTTGCGCGGAACGGCCCCTTGGGTGGACTTATGTTCGACGGGTTTCAGCTTGCCGGTGGCGGCATCCACCTGGAAAACGGCGATCGTATTGTGGCCGCGGTTGGAGCCATAAACGAATTTCCCATTTGGGTGAGCGACGACTTCGGCGGTGGAGAAGCCTTTTTCCACAGCGCCGGGCAGGGTGGAAACGGTGTCGATCTCCGTCAAAGTGCCCTTCGCGGCGTTCCAGTTGAAAGAGGTGACCGTGCAGGCCATCTCATTAATGACGTAGGCGTACTTGCCGGACGGGTGGAAGGAGAAGTGGCGTGGGCCAGATCCGGACTTTACTTTGGTGAAGGCCGGCTCGTTCGGAGTCATTGCGCCCGTGGCGGCGTTGAAATTGTAGACCTTAACGTGATCCAGCCCGAGATCGGCAACGATCACGTGCTTGTTCTGCGCGTCGAAATTCACCGAATGGGCGTGCGGGCCCTTTTGACGGCCAGGGTCCGAACTGCCGCCGGAGTGCTGGTGGAAAGCGGTTCGTTCCCCGAACTTCCCATCGGCCCCGAGGGCGAAGGCGGCGCAGCTGCCGGAGCCGTAGTTGGCAATGACGGCGAACTTGCCATTCCGGGAAATGTTGACGTGGCAGGTCGTGGTTCCACCGGCGGCCACTTCATTCAAACGTTCGAGCTTTCCATTGGAGGCGTTGATTTTAAAAGCAGTTACGGAACCGCTGGCCTGCCCTTGGTACTTATCGATCTCATTGACCGCGTAGAGGTATTTGCCCGTGGGATGAATCGCAAGGAAAGAAGGGTTCTCGGTTTCCGCCGCCAGCCCTTCGGGTGTCAGCGTACCGGCAGCGGTGTCGAGGACAAAGCTGTAAATGCCCTTGCTGTCACCCCGCGAGTAGGTCCCGATATAGGTCCGGAACTTGCCCCCGGCGCCTTTGGCGGCGAGCGCGCCGGCCCCCATCAATCCGACAAATGTTCTACGCGATAGCATGATCGTCTCCTGTACGTGAATGGAACTAGAACATCCGCTCCTGCTTGCGAAGCGTTCCGAAGCTGCCGATGTTCGCCACCGAGAACGATACCAGAAACTGGTTCTCGTTGCGGGTGCCGAAGCTGAAACGTCGGTGCTGGAAGGACAAGCCGCAGCAGTCAGAGGTATAACTTACCTCCGTAGTGGCGAATTGCAAAGTGCTGATGCGGTAATCGTAGACCGCGTTGAAGCCAACCCGCCAGCCTGGCTTTCCTTCTACGCCCCAACCGGCGCGGGCCAACATTTGGTTCGCGTTCGGTGACTGGCCCTGGCCGCCCCGGACCTGATTGTGGCCGATCGCGCCGCTATACTTCTGCTTGATCCGGAAATCGGCGGTGATGGAGGAGTTGGAGACGCGAGGGAACAGCGGATCGTAGTCGGTCCGCCATTCGACGGCAGTGCTCGGAAGGGGCTTCAATCGCAAAGCGGAAACTACCGGGGAATAGTTCCGCGGTCCATTAAAGAAGGCATAGCCGGTCAATCCGATGGTGGAGGCGAAGACATTGCGCTGACCGGTGACCACGGCACCACCGAAAGTCGGATCGAAATACCGGCGCTGCCAAACCTGCCAAGTGAGGATTTCGTCGATCTGGTCGCCCCGCTTGGCGTAGATCCGGTTGATGATCGCGATTTCGCCTTCGGTCGTGTTGTTCAGAATATCGATCTCGTCCAGCCGCAACGTCTCTCGGAAGCGATTCACCCCGTCCACCCGTCGCAAGCCAATGCGGGATTCGATGACATGCTTCAACTTGCCGCCGCCCAGCCATTTCGGTGCATCGAAAATCTTTTCTAATGTTGGCGTTACGATATCAACATTAAAGTCAGACGCGAAGCGATTCAGATTCTGCCCGAACACCTGAAAGGACTCCTGATCCCGTCGGGCACCATACGCCGTACCATGAAGTGTTATCGAAGGTAATATCCGGAATCCCTTGAAATCAATAGCAGTTGACAGCCGAGGAGCGGCGTCCAAGCGCTCCGTGAAAGAGCGTGTCTCAAACAATAGCTGCTGCCGGCGGAAGAAACCCGCACTGGACTCCATGGAAAACCAAATGGGCAGGATCTTCTTGCTCAACTGCCTGTCCCGGGCGTAAAACTCAAAGCTTGGCAGCTTCCGAATCACGATCTGGTCCGCCTTCTGGCTACCCTGAAACAACTGGTGGCGGGAGATCACAACATGGAAGGAATAGTTCGACCAGGACTTCGAAAGATACCCGATCGAGTTGACTTCGGAGAAGATCGCCTCGTTAAAGCTTTGGGTGAACGCTTGCCTGAAAAGAAATGAAGACAAATAGTTTATGTTCGCGAATCCTGTCCAGCCATTCCCAATATTCGACTTCGCGCTGATGTGGTACTGGTAGCCACCCTCTTTGAACCGTGTGCCATCGTCCTGGAGCCGGCCGCGATCATTGACACCGTATAAAGTAAACCCAAATTCTGTACCGGCGCGCGGCTTGCCGCGAAAGTCCACCTCATGCGACATTCCCCGCTGGGTGAAAATTCGGGTCCGATACATCGCGTCGTAGCTGCGATTGATGGCCCAGAAGTACCCAAGCCCATACATCCACCCTAGCCGGGTGCTACGTCCAGCGTTGGGCGTCAGGAACCCGCTCCGCCGCGGCTCCTCTTCCAGTGACTTGTAGAAAACTGGTGTGTATAGAATAGGTATACGACGAACCTTAAAGTAAGACTTGTAGGCCAGCGCGCGTTGCCCCGGGATGATATCGAACCGCGGACCGGTCAGCCGCCACCACGGCTTAGGGATTTTGCAGTTGGTGACGAACCCATCGTAAAGGATGTACCGATTCTTAATCTTCTGCGCCCAACGGCCCTGAAACACAAAGGGATTGTTGGTCATCAGCAAACCAGGGCGATACTCCACCTTTGCCGGAGCAGAACCCTTTATTTCATAGAATCTTCCCGTCTCTTCCTTCAAGTTATACTCCATGCGAACAGCAGAGAGCTTCTCACCGTTCTCGAAGTTCTCAAAGGTGACGTTTCCACGAGCTTCCGCGTCGCCGGTCTGCTCGTTGTAGTCGATCTCGTCGGCGGTCAGCAGCATTTCCGTCGTTTCCAGGCGCGCGGAAACTCGCAGTTTGCGAATGGGACCTTCCATCTCCTGCCGAAGCACGGCGGAGGTCACGATTTCGTCGGGCGCGGGAGCGTTCTCACGGACTTTGGCAGGTCCAGATTTTACCTGTGCGACGGGCGGCGGAGGGGCCGAAGGCCGGGGCCTAGGGATGATCTGAGCCACCAGCACCCCCCCACATCCCATAAAGTATAGGCAGGCAATGGCCGATAGAACCGAGAGAGTACTACGAAGAAATACCGTATGGTTAAGACAAAAGTTCTTGAAAACTAAAGCACTAGTGATAAAGTATCTTTGAGGGTACTGACTAGGCCAATGGTCCTGTACTGTATGCTCAGAACCTGTACTTTTGGATGAGTGGCTCAACCCTGCAACGCTAGCACGGACTCCGAAATCGAGGCAACCAATAATGATTTGCTCCCGCTGCGCACATTGGAATAACGAAGACGACCATCGCTGCACGAAATGTGCGGCGCGGTTGAGCGACCGCCAGGTCGAGTCGGCATTCCACAGCCACGGTGCGTTGGCGCTGCAACCTGTCGCTCGCGAGTCGGCTACGGCGGTGATGGAAGAAGTCCAAAGGTTCTCGGTCGAATCAAACAACGACGTGGAATCTGGTTCGCGGATCCCACGCTATGTAACGTCCCTGCAGCAGTCCCTGTTCGCACTCCGCGAAGCGGGCAAGATTGTTTCCATCGATGGCATGTCCGGGGACGACTCCCGGCATCATACGAAGAAGGCGGCGATCGCCTCACAACAAAAGAAGCACCGGCCGGTTACGGCATCCTACCTCCCACAACAAGGCGTGTTGGAGTTTGTCCCTATGGTTACCCCACAGGCGCGAAAGCTGGGAACATCGGTCGACGCGCGGATCTTCTGTGAACATGAAGTTGCTTCGGTGGCCCACCGAATGTTCGCTGCCCTCTATGACATGGGATTCATCGCCCTGATGGTCATGTCCTTCCTTGGGCTGCTCTACTGGGGCTGCGACGATCTGGCTTCGGCCTTGGCCGATCCGGTCAGCGCCGCCGTTCTTGCGGCTGCAACGATTGTGATCGGGCTCATCTATCACAGCGCGTTCCTCGCCTTCCGGGCCGAGACGCCGGGCATGCGGTTCGCCGGTCTGCGCTTGGTGGATTTCGACGGTCGCCGTACCAGCGAATCGCAGATGCACATGCGGATTCTGGGCGCGTTCGTCAGCGTTCTGCCCGCCGGGCTTGGATTGCTCTGGGCCTTGGTGGACGAGGAAAGCCTGACGTGGCAGGATCACATCTCGCATACCTTCCCGACGCCGATCGCCCGCGACTAACGGTCATCGCTACTGTGGGAGAATAAGGGTATACGAATGCCCTTCCCTGCTTCGCCTTTCTCCACTGTCGAGGAGGCAATCGCTGATTTCCGCGACGGCAAGATGCTCGTCGTAGTGGATGATGAAGACCGCGAGAACGAAGGCGACCTAACGATCGCCGCCGAGAAGATCACGCCGGAGATCATCAATTTCATGGCGGTCCACGGCCGTGGGTTGATCTGTCTGGCGATGAGCGCCGAGAAGTGCGACGAGCTGAATCTGCCGCTCATGTCGCCGAACAACACGTCGCGATTCGGCACCGCGTTCACGGAATCGGTCGATGCCGCCGTCGGCGTCACCACCGGAATCTCGGCAGCCGATCGCTCTCTGACAATTCAAGTCGCCATGCGGCCGGACGCCAAACCGTCCGATCTTGCTCGCCCCGGCCACATGTTCCCTCTTCGCGCGAAGGACGGCGGGGTGTTGGTACGCGCCGGACAGACCGAGGCCGCCGTGGATCTGGCCCGCCTGGCCGGGTTGGGACCGGGCGGCGTGATCTGCGAGATCATGAACGAGGACGGCACCATGGCCCGTGTGCCAGAGTTGCAGGAGTTCGCCGCGCGCCACGAGATCAAGATGATCTCCGTCGCGCAGCTGATCAAGTACCGACTCCGGAACGAACGGCTCCTCCTCCGAAAGGGAGAAGGGACCATCCGAACAAAGCACGGCGAGTTCCAGTTGATCACCTACTACTCGCCCATCCAGCCGCTGATTCACTCCGCGCTCATTCTCGGCGACCTATCCAAGGCCAATAACGTCCTCGTACGCGTCCATGCCCACTGCGCCTACGGCAACCTCTTCGGTTCGATCGATCACGATGGCGCTGAGCTGATGGAGCGCTCCTTGGCCGCAATTGCCCGCGAAGGCGTCGGCGTCCTCGTCTACCTCCATCAGAATTCCGACGGCGTTCAGTACCTCCCGCAACCCGATGGCTCCACACGCATCCAACCCCGCACCCGCGGCCCTCAGGTGATCTCCACCGCCGACGGCACCCAGGTAATGCACGAAGCCGGCATCGGCTCCCAAATCCTGGCCGATCTCGGCCTCCACCGCATCCGGCTTTTGACCAACAACCCGCGTAAGGTTTTAGGCTTAGAGGGCTACGGCATCGAGATCACCGAACAGGTTCCGATCCCCCGCGACTGAAAATTACGCGTAAACATTGGAACACTTTCCCAACTGGGACCGTTCTTAGATTCGAAGGAGTTCTGATAGAACATGCGCTTACAGTCTGTAGTACTTTCGCTTTTGCTTTCCGCCTCGGCCGCTTTCAGTGCCGACTCGGCGCTTCTCAATCTGGTCATGCCGGAGGCGCGCATGGTAGCCGGCATCGACGTCGAACGCGCGCGGAACTCCTACCTCGGCAAGAAGATGCTGGAGCAGATGGAGTCCAAGGATAGTGACTTCGCCAAGTTCGTGGCCATGACGGGCTTCGACCCGCGCCGCGATCTGCGCGAAGTGATCATGGCGGCGCCGGACGCCAACACGAAGAACTCCCCGCTCATCCTCGTGCGCGGCGTCTTCGACCAGAGCCGCATCAACGGCTTCCTGAAAGTTGCCGGCGTCGCGACCTCGGAAAACCTCGGCGGCATCGACTTCTACACCAAGGCCAATTCCAAAGAAGATATGGGCTTCGCGCTGATCGATTCTTCGCTCGCGCTGGCCGGTAGCAAGGACATGGTCCGGGCCGCCCTGAAGCGCCGCGCCGGCTCCGGGTCGGCGTTGACCGCCGGCACCTACGCCAAGGTCCAGTCGATGAGCCGTTCGAATGATATCTGGATGGTCACCTCCATCCCGGTCGCCGAATTGTCCAACGCCGTCCCCGGCGGCGCGCCCGGACCGGCGGGCGGCATGATGGGTGGCGACGCGTTCAAGGGCATCGAACAGGCCGCCATGGGCGTCCGCTTCGGTGGCGAAACCATGGACCTGACGGCGGAAACCGTCTCCAAGACCGAAAAGGACGCCACCGGCATCGCCGACATCGTGCGCTTCCTCTCCACCATGGTACAGATGAACCGTGACAAGCCGGAAGTGAAGCCGCTCGCCACGGCCCTCGATGCCATGAAGTTGACGACCGATGCGCGCACCACCACGCTGATGATCTCGCTGCCCGTCGCCGAGATGGACAAGGTGTTCAACGGCAACCCCAAGAAGACGCCCGCGAAGAAGATCTAACCGGTTCACAACGAATCCCAACCAGCGGGGGCCCATTGGGCTCCCGCTTTTGTTTTGCTATCCTTGCCGCGTATGAAACGATTCGCCCTCCTCTCGTTCGTCGCCATCGCCGCCCTCGCCCAACCCGTCGCCCCGCACCCGGATCAGAACCTGAACGGCACTCTCTGGATGCAGACGTCGGCCGAATACGCCGCCCTCACCACGCAGGCCTACCGCGCCGCGGGCCTGGCGCTTTCCGCCGCCTTGGCCGATCCGAACTGGACGGCAGCCTACGAACAGACCAACGATTTCCGCGGTCTGCCGCCCGCCGTGATCCTCGACCTCGACGAAACCGTTCTCGACAACTCCGCCCAGCAGGTCAACCTCATCCGCAACGGCAAAGCCTTCACCGAAGAGGGCTTCACCGCCTGGGTCAAGGAAGCCCGCGCGCTCGCCATCCCCGGCGCCGTACAATTCCTGCACCAGGCCCAACTCAAAGGCGTCGCACCGCACTACATCTCCAACCGCATCTGCAACCCGGCCGACCCGGACGACCCCACCGCCAAGGTCCTGAAAGACCTCCGCATCCCGTATTCTCCCGACCGCCTGCACTGCAAAACCGCCGGCAGCAACAAGACCGACCGCCGCAAAGCCGTCGCCCAGAAGTACCGCATTCTGCTCCTGATCGGCGACGACTTCAACGACTTCACCGCCGTGCCCGACAACGTCGCCGAGCGCGCCAAGCTGCAGGCCTTCTACGAACCCATGTGGGGCACGAAATGGTTCGTCATGCCGAACCCCATCTACGGCTCCTGGGAACGTTCCGTCGGCTTCGATCTCGGGAAGAAATTCGAAGCCCTCCGGCCCTAAAGGCCCATTACATTCCGATGAGGAATTGTTTAGAAGGCCGGGGCCCCCTCCCGGTTGCTAAACTGGAAGATTCCTCACATGGAACTCGACAAAATCTACGAGCCGCAGCGTTTTGAACCCCATTGGGCCGAATGGTGGGAGACTTCCGGCATCTTCCAGGCGAACCCCGCCAAACCCGGCCGACCCTTTTCGCTCGCCATCCCGCCGCCGAACGTAACCGGATCCCTCCACATTGGCCACATGATCGGCCATACGGAAATGGACATGATCACCCGGTACCACCGGATGCTTGGCGACAACACGCTCTGGATCCCCGGCACCGATCACGCCGGAATCGCCACACAGATGGTAGTGGAACGCGAACTGGCCAAAGAAGGCATCACCCGCTTCGACCTCGGCCGCGAGAAATTCGAAGAGAAGGTGTGGGAGTGGAAGGCGCAGTACGGCGGCAACATCGAACGCCAGATGCGCAAAATCGGCGACTCCGTCGATTGGACCCGCAACCGCTTCACGCTCGACCCGGGCCTCTCCCGCGCCGTCCGCGAGATCTTCGTCCGCCTCTACGACAAGGGCCTCATCTACCGCGGCGAGTACATGGTGAACTGGTGCCCGCGCTGCCGCACCGCGCTCAGTGATCTCGAGGTCAACCACGAAGACACCGCCGGCAGCCTCTGGGAAATCCAATACCCGGTCAAGGATCAGCCCGGCCGCTTCCTCACCGTGGCCACTACCCGTCCGGAAACGATGCTCGGCGACACCGCTGTCGCCATCAACGCCCGCGACGAACGCTACCTCGACCTCCACGGCAAAACGGTCATCCTCCCGCTCGTCGGCCGCGAGATTCCGATCATCCTCGACGACATGGCCGACCCCGAATTCGGCACCGGCGTCGTCAAG
>CANIFK010000142.1 GCA_947466555.1 Acidobacteriota bacterium
GATCATGCGGTGTTGGCGGGAGCGGAGCAGCGTCCGGACGGCGAATTGGCGGATGGCTGTTTGGCGCTGGTTGCCGAAGCGGGGGAGCCAACTCAGGCGGCGGGCGCCGGGGACGATATCGGGCTCTTCGACGATGTGGCGGAGGGTTCGCCAGTAGGAGAGCGCGTAGCTGATGGAGGCGACCGTTAGGGCCGCGGCGAGCCCTTGCCAGGCACGGATGGCGAGTGGTTCGAGGGCCGGATGGAGGGTGCCGTTCAGCTGCTGGTAGAGGGCGAGGAACCAGTAGGAGGGGAGGAAGTTCATGACTCGCCAGACGGAGCCGGCGGTTAGATCGTTGAGGCCGCCGAAGCCGGGTTGGAAGA
This sequence comes from Acidobacteriota bacterium, assembly GCA_947466555.1. Classification (GTDB taxonomy): domain Bacteria; phylum Acidobacteriota; class Terriglobia; order Bryobacterales; family Bryobacteraceae. Next base: position 363 of record CANIFK010000142.1, read on the forward strand.
AGTAGAAACAGACGACGGCGCAGAACGCGGCCAGTTGGAGGTAGCCGGAGAGGCGGAGGAAATGGCGGCGCGGAAGGAGTTGGGCGGCGAGGCCTTGGAAGGAGAGAAGCGCCGCGTAGACGAAGAGGCCGGCGGCGAACATGGTGAACCAGTAGGCGGCGTAGGCGCGGAGAACGCCTATTGCACCGCTGGGCGCGGGGACTTGCGTGGTGCGGAGCGAAACGGCAGGTGTACCGGCGAGGCGCTGGCGGAGGTGGGAGGCGATCAATTCGGGCGGGAGGTGGAAGCTGGGGCCGGTGTTGGTGAGGACGACGATGGCGGTATCAGCACGGGGGCTGAAGGCGGCGTAGGAGGTGAAGCCGGCGGTGGCGCCGCTGTGATAGTAGGCGGCGTCTTCGGGGCTATAGTGCCAGGCGAGGGCGATTTGGGAGCCGCCGGCAGCGTTGGCGCGGAGATGGTGGGAGGCGGTGAGAGCGGGCTGCAGGGCCGGGTGTTTTTCCGGATGGAGATTGGCGGCGAGGTAGGTCAACATGTCGCTTGCCGTGGAGCGGATGGCGCCGGCGCCGGCGAGCGCGTCGAGGTCCCAGGCGTGGACGGGGAGGTTCTTTTCGTTGTGGCCTTGGAGGAAGCGTTGTTGCTGCTCGGGGGAGAGGTGGACGGTGGTGTCGGCGAGACCGAGGGGAGCGGTGATTTGATCGCGGAGATGATCGGTGTAGGACTTCCCTGCCCTGTCGGCGAGGGCCTGGCCGAGGAGGTCGAGGCCAAGATTACTGTAGCGGTAATCGGGATTGGCTGGTTTGGCGACGCCGTGGGATTTGAGGTAGGCGTAGAGTTTGAGGGCGTCGTAATCGGCGTAGGGGTTGGTGCGGTCTATGGGGCGAAAGTTGGCGGGCATGCGGGGGAGGCCGGAGCGGTGGGTGGCCAGATCGAAGAGCGTGATTTCCGGGCCTTGCGGTTTGGCGACGGTGCCGCGGGGGAGGAGTTCGCGGACGGGTTCGTCGTAACGGGCTTTGCCTTCGGCGACCATGCGGGCGAGTAGGAGGCCGGTGAACGTTTTGGAGATCGAACCGATTTCGAAGAGGGAGTTGGGCTGGGCGACGCCGTAGGTCATGATCTGGCGTTCGTTGTTGCGCCAGACGCCGATGGAGATGCCGGCGGTGGGCGGGAGCGGGGGCATGTCCTGGTTCATGACGGCGGGGAGTTCGTTGAGTGGGATGGGGGATGGCGTGGGGGAGAAGGCGAGGTCGAGGATGGTGATGGGGCGGGCGTGGACGGCGAAGTTGACGGGCCAGAAGAGGCCCATGGCGGAGTGGAGCAGGAGGACGGTCAGCCCGAGTGCGGACGCGGCGGCGGCGACTTTGGCAAGAAACATGGTGGCGGTGCGGACGGGGAGCGGGGCGAGGACGAGGACGTCGCGGCGGTCAGGGAACGTGGCGTCCCAACTGAGGACGGCGAAGAGGCCGACGGTCAACATTGTGGTGGCGATCAGGAAGTGCTGGGTGATTAGTGTGAGGACGTAGCGTTGGGCGTCGGGTCCTTTCGATCCACCGCCGAGGACGGCGCCGAGGGCACCGAGAATGGAGAGGAAGACGAGCAGGGCGGCGAACTGGCCGAGGAGTTTTGTGGCGTCGCCCTGGGCGTCGGGCGAGAGGACGTCGAGATCGACGATGCGGAAGAGGAACTGGCGGTAGAGGACCTTTAGCTGGCGTCGGCGCATGGAGGGTCAGGCTCCGACGAGATCGGCGATTTGGCGGGAGACGGCGTGGGTGTCCTGTTCGACGGCGAGCTGTTGGAAGATGCCTTCGAGGGTGGGGGCGGACATGAGGGTTCGGAGGCGGGCGATGGAGTCATCGGCGACGACGCGCCCTTTGTGGAGGATGACGACGCGGTTGCAGACGCGTTCGACGGTTTCCAGTTCGTGGGAGCTGAAGAGGACGACTTTGCCGCGGGCGGCGAGTTCCTGGATGAGGCTGCGGAGGACGAGGCCGGTGCCGACGTCGAGGCCGGAGAAGGGTTCGTCGAGGAGGAGGAGATCGGGGTTGTGGAGGAGGGCGGCGGAGAGGAGGACTTTTTGGCGCATGCCTTTGGAGTAGGCGGAGATGGGGGCGTGGCGGTCGGAATGGAGGGCGAAGAGGCGGAGGAGGCCGTCGATACGGGAGGCGGTGAGACGTTGGGGAAGGTCACGGAGTTGGCCGATCATGACGAGGTATTCCAGGCCGCTCAAGTGCGCGTAGAGGTGGGGCTCTTCGGGGACGTAACCCATGCGCTGTTTGAAGGTGGGAAGGTCCGTTTCGATGGGCTGGCCGTTGAAGAAGATCTTACCCGCGGAGGGTTCGAGGAGGGCGGTGATCATCTTCATGGTGGTGGACTTGCCGGATCCGTTCGGGCCGAGGTAGCCGGTGATTTCTCCGGGACGGGCGGAGAAGGAGACGTCGTCGACCGCGGTGATGCCGCGGAAGCGTTTGGTGACGTTGCGTAGTTCGAGCACGTTGGTTCCTCGTTTGGACGCTTTGTGCTTGGGGAAAGTTCCCCCGGCTAGTAACGCCCAATTTCCCGGTTGATTTCCCGCACCACCGCGTCGGCCGGCTCCCGCTGCGCGAAGTTGAAATTCCTCGTCCGCGTCCGGATATGAAACCCGTTCATATTCCCAAATAGCTGCTTATTCACCATCACCTCCACCACCTCCGAATAAGCCACATCAAACCCATCCCCCGCCTTGTCGGACCGGAACACCAGCCGCCCGTCGCGGGCTGTCAGCACTCCACCACAAAACCCATTCCGGCACCCCGGATTGTGGTGCAACACGTCCCATGATCGCCCCGTCGCGCGCTCAATCACCCGTACTTCCACCGTGCGCGTGTCGCTGTCGCCATTGGCTCCATACGCCGTGAGCGTGTAGCGAGTTGTCCGCGTTGGGTACACCGCCACCGTCCCTCGCAAATCCGTCAAATTTCCCACCGCCGGATCAATCCGCAACCGCGTCGCCCCCGTTACCTCATAGTGCAACTTCGCATACGGTCCAATCGACCCCATCACGGCGTCGGACGCGAAACTCAAAATCCGCACCCGCGTCGGCTCGGCTTGCCGCTCCCGCACCACCTCCAGCGTCACCCGCCGCGACACTCTCTGCCCTCCTGCCCCAATCGCCACCAGGTCCGCGTTCGTGTCCCGCTGCACATTCGTCAGCTCCACACTGCCCGCCATCCGCGCGGGTTTCCCGCCCAGCGTCACCTCCTTGGCCCCACGCACCTCCCACTCCAACTCGGCCCGTCCGCCAGCCGCCACCCGCGCTGGCTTAAATCGCAACGACACAATCTCCGGCGCTGCGCTAGCCGGCTCCACCAGCACCTCGGCCTCCCGTTCCACCACGCGACCGTCCTCCCCCGTGGCCTGCAGCGTGTACCGGGATTTGACCATGTATTTATTTACGAACTCCCCCACCGGCCGTACCTTCGTCCCGTTAATCACAACCGATGTCGCCCCCGTTACCTCCCAGCGCAACGTCGACTCTCCCCCTTCATTTACCGAGGGCTCTGAAAACTCAAACTTCTGCACCACCGCCGCAGCCAAAACCTTCACGTCAACCGCCACCTCCCCGGTCACGTTCTTCCATCTGTTGCGCCCCGTCAGCGAATACACCATACTCCGCTCCGGCTTCACCCTCAGCGTCCCCTTCGCCGGCTGCGTTCCAATCCCTAAGATTTCAACCTCCGTCGCATCCCGCACATCCCAACGCAGTTCCACCGCCTGCCCCGCCACCACACTCCCCGGCGAAACGGTGAACGACGCCATTACCGGTTGCCGTGGCCACAACGCCACCCCAGCCAAGCCCAACACCGCCACCGCTCCACCAACCCACATCCCCAGCGCGCCCCGCTTCTTCTCCTTCCGCCCACCGGCCGACGCGGCTACCAACGCCGCCCGCACCTGCGCGCAATTTGCATACCGCTGCGCCGCTTCCTGCGCCATACACCGCGCCACCACCTGCTGCACGGCCAGCGGAACCGCCGCGCCCCGCAGCATCTCAGCCAGCACACACCCGAATGAGTAGATGTCGGCCCGCTGGTCCACCGCGAATGGCCGCGCCATCTGCTCCGGGCTCATATAGGCGGGCGTCCCCAGCGTCATCCCCACATGCGTCTGCCGCGTCTCGTCCACCGCCAGCACAATCCCGAAGTCCGTCAAATACGGCGTACCCTGCCGGTCAATGAGTATGTTCCCCGGCTTCACGTCGCGATGTACGATCTGCCGGGAGTGCGCGCATTCCAACGCCGCCAGGACGCCGTACGCAATCGGCAGCGCCTGCTCCATCGTCAACCCACCCACCCGCCGCAACCGCACGTCCAGCGCCTCGCCATCCACAAACTGCTGGACCAGAAAGTGGCGCCCCTCTACAACCTCAAACCCAAATACCTTCACGATATTCGGATGGTCCAGCGACCCCTGCCGCCGGCCTTCATTCAGGAACCGATCCACAATCTCCGTGTTCCCCAGATACTGTTCCCGCAAGAACTTCACAGCCGCGAGCGACCCCAAATGGGCGTGCCGCCCCAGCCACACCTCCGCCATCCCGCCTTGCCCCAGCGGCCGCTCCAAAACAAACTGCCCGACTCGATAACCCGCTTGCATGTTCCCTATCCCTACAAGTGGCGAAAAGGTCTGTTCCATCACGAAGAAAATGTCCTCTTCCCGGAACGCGCAAACGAGGGCGGCAGCCCATCTATCCGTCAACTACCAATGCATCACTTGCCCGCCATCGACATTGATCGTCTGCCCCGTCACATTTCGCGCCCGCTCGGACGACAGAAACACCACCATATCGGCAATATCCTCCGTCTCCTGCCAGCGGCCCAACGGCGCCACCGCCCGCACCTTCTCCCCCGCCCACTCCTCGTACGACCGCTTCTTCCCCTCCGGTTGCTGCGCGTTCCAAGCCCGCCACACATTCTCGTTCAACGGCGTCTTCACCATCCCCGGATTCACCGTATTTACCCGTACCCCATGCGGCGCCAGATCCTTCGCCAAACACTGTGCAAAGTTGATATTCGCCGCCTTGCTCGCCGAATACGGCGGATCGGTCTGGGACCCGATCTGCCCCGCAATCGACGCGATAAACACCATCGTCCCGGCCTTCCGCGCCACCATCCCCGCCGCGCACGCCTGCGCCACATGCACCATCCCCATCACGTTCACCTCCATCACCCGCCGCCAATCCGCAGGCTCCAAATTCGTGAACGGAAAGCCAAACTTCCCCGACCCCATCGCCGCCGCATGCACCACATGTCCAACCGGGCCCAACCGCGCCTCCGTCTCCGCCAGCGCCCGCTGCACCGCCGCATAATCACTCACGTCCACCCTGGTCGACAAATCCCACACCGCCACCCGGCAGCCCTCCGCCTCCAACCCCCGCGCGCACGCGGCGCCAATCCCGCTCGCTCCGCCCGTAACTACCGCCACATGTCCATTCAGTTCCAAATTCATGTTCCATAGCGTATCAGCCCCCGCTTCTGATACGAATATCCTGTGCTCCCTCTCCTCCTCGCCGTCCTCATCCCCATCGATCTCACCGCGCTGAAGCCCGGCCCCATCACCGTCTCCGCCGACAGCAATACCGCCACTGTGCAATGGTCCGACGAAACCAACCAACCCTGGCAAGCCGTCTTCAACCTCGAATCCACCCGCCCCCTCCTCGCCGCCATCCGCCAGAACAACAAAAACGTCATCGAAAACGCTGTCCCGCTCTACACCGCCACCACCGGCAAACGCCGCGGCGGCTTCGACGAATTCTTCGACTTCCCGCCCTCCCATCCCGAGGGCACCCGCTCCCACCAGGCCACCCACAAACCCGCCGCCGCCCGAGCCGTAACCATAGGCGACCGTGTCGAAATCACCTTCGACGGTTTCCAAATGGGCCCGTTCAACGGCGCCATCACCTACACCTTCTATCCCGCCTCCCGCCTCATCCAACAAGCCGCCGTCGCCGCCACCACTGAGCCCGACACGGCGTACTTCTACGACGCGGGCCTTCGCATGGCCGTCCCCCGCGATTCCCGGCCCGGTAATAACATGGACTCCGAAGTCACTTACTACAACACCGCCGGCCACATAACTACCGCCCGCCCCAACACCAGCGAGAAACTACCCGTCGCCGTCCGGTACCGCACGCTCGCCGCCCGCGCCCAGGGCGGGTCCATCGCCGTCTTCCCCACGCCCCACAAATACTTCATGCCTCGCGATTTCACCACAAACATGGGCTATCTGTGGCACACCGCCTTCCGCGGCCAGGTTTCCCTCGGCATCCGCCAACTCCCCGACGACAACTCCCGCTTCTATCCCTGGATGAATGCCCCGCCCGGCACCGCCCAACGCATGAATGTCTTCTACATAGTAAGTACAGGCGCCGCCCAGCCGTTACTCGACGAAGTCACGAAATACACCAATCGGGACAAGTTCCCCCACCTGCCCAACTACATCACGGTTGCCCCCCACTGGCACTTCGCCTACACCGTCCAGGCCATGGCCCAGCCCGCCTCCTGGGTCCCGCCCTTTAAACCGGTCCTCAAGGGCATGGGAGTCGATGCCGCCATCATCGCCGACTTCCACGGCGACGGCCACCCGCAGGACCAAACCGAACTCCGTTTAAAAGAGCTCGACGCGTACTTCCGCCACACTCGCGCCCAATCGGACAAGGACTTCCTCCTTATCCCGTCGGAGGAAGCCAACGTCCATTACGGTGGCCACTGGGCCGTCACCTTCCCCAAGCCCGTCTACTGGATCATGGCGCCCCTCGGCACCGAATCCACAAAGAAGCAGGTGCCCAACTACGGCACCGTCTACACCATCGGCAGCGCCAAAGCTCTGCTCGAAATGCTGAAGACTGAAAACGGCGTCGCCTACCAAACCCACCCGCGCACCAAAGGCTCCAAGGACTACCCCGACAAAATCAAAACCACCGAACACTTCCTCCACTCCAGCTACTTCGGGGCCGGCTGGAAACAGATGCCCGCCGACATGTCCTCCCGGCGCCTCGGTGAACGCAGCCTCAAACTCCTCGACGACATGAGCAACTGGGGCCTGCGAAAGAAACTTCTCGCCGAAGTCGACGTCTTTCAAATCGATTCCACCCACGAACTCTACGCCCACATGAACATCAACTACGTGCGCGCCCCCCAACTCCCCACTTACGATAACTACGGCCAGTTACTCAAAACCATGGACGCGGGCGACTTCTTCGTTTCCACCGGCGAAGTCCTCGTTCCCGATCACACAATTCGGGAATCCGCCCCCAACCAACTTGCCGTCACCGCCCAAATCCGCAACACGTTTCCCCTCGAATTCGCCGAACTCGTTTGGGGCGACGGCACCAACACCTACCGCGAAATCCACCCCCTCACCACCACCCGCGCTTTCGCCAACCCAACCATTCAGTTCACCGCTAAAACGCCCAACTGGCGCTGGGCCCGCCTCGCCATCTGGGACATCGCCGGCAACGGAGCGTTCGCCAACCCCGTCTGGCGGTAACCCCAACTCACATCCTCCCCCGCTTCACCCGATACCCCTCCGGCAACCGGAACCTGGCCGCGTCCGGCTCCCCCGCCGTGTACCCCGTCACCCGGTAATGCCACTTCGATCCGGGTATCCCCAACGTTCCCGGCGTGGTCTCCACCTGCTCCATCACCTGGCATCCCAGCCCTGTCGCAAAGGCAATCTCCGAAAACCCGTCGCTCCGCCGGTACCGCGCCACCTCGTAGCCAGCCACCCGCCCATACCCAACCCGCTCCGTCATCCCATACCGCGTCGCCGTCTTGCTGCATCTCCCATCGTCAGCCTCCGCCCGATCGTCATCCCAAGTACACCCGCACTGGCCCCCGCTTGCCGTCCGTTCCTCTTCGTCAATCTGATATCCCAGCCCCTCCGTTCGCAGATATAAACTCCGAAAAACCCACCGCCTACCCGTAGGTACAAAGAAATGTCGAAACGACTCCTGTTCCACCCGGTTACTCCGCGAGCCATCAGCTCTCACCGCCGTTTCCCCCCACATCAGGTCGCGCTCAATTTTGTGCAACCCCCAGCTGTCATTCGACCAACTTTCAACGGTAAACCGAACCGTCCGCGGTGAGTCACCAAATAGCGACACCATCCCCATAAACGCCATTCCAAAACATCCGCAAGGCACCTTACGCTCCCACCGCCGCCGCCCGCTCCCGTCGCGCCACATCGGCCCCAATCGTCCGCGATGCCGCGAACAACACCACCCCCAACGCCACCAGCAATATCGGAATGATCACCATCGCCTGCTGCAACCCGGCCGCCTTAAACACCTCCGTCATCTGCGTCGCCCCGGCCGCCTCCATCGCCTTCCGCGCCATCCGGTCACTCGCCATCCCCGTAATCAGCGGACCAAACGACGCCCCGCACAAATACATCGCCATAAAGTAAATCGCCATCGTAATCCCCCGCTGCGTCGGCGCCACGATGTCTTGAATGGACGCATACACAAAGCCGTAATAGGTGTTCATCGTTCCATACGCCAACGTCAACATTACAATCGCCATCCCCACACTCCCCACCGGCTGAATCACTCCGATATAAGCCAACGGCGCCCCCAACGACGTCAATCCCGCCGCCAGCAGCAGCCGCCCATTCTTACTCCGATGCCCGAACTTATCTCCCAAATAACCCGCCAGCAGTCCGCCACTTACTCCACCCACCAGATACGCAACGCCCGTCCATGTCCCCGCTTGGGCCAGCGTCATCTTGTGCACCCGCCCCAGCAGTGCCGGCAGGAACATCCCAATCGCGTACATATTGAAGTTCACAAAAACGCCCGACGCAATAATCCACCACAATGTCGGAATCCGCAGCAAACCCCAAATGGAAAGGTTCCCGCCCATATGCCGCACCGTTTCCGTTGCCCCTCGTTCCGGCTCCGTCACAAACGCCAGTGCCGGCCCCAGAATCAACGCCGGCAACGCCGCCACCACCATCGCCGTCCGCCAACCCCACGCCTGCGCAATCGGGCCGCTAAAGAAATACGTCAACGCTCCACCCACCGGCACGCCCAACATAAACAACGCCAACACGCGCGACCGCTGATGGGGCGGAAACAGATCGCCCAGCCACGAAGTCGCTGCCGGCGCGCAAACCGCCTCCCCTACACCCACGCCCAGCCGCGTCATCAACAGGAACAGAAACGAACTCGCCATCCCGCCCAGTGCGGTCATCGACGTCCAAACCACCACGCCCAGTAACATCAACTTCTTCCTGCTCCACCGGTCAGCCACCATCCCCAACGGCACTCCAATGAGTGCATAAATCCAAATAAACAAACTCCCC
>CANIFK010000143.1 GCA_947466555.1 Acidobacteriota bacterium
AGATGGGGATGGAGAATTTCCGCGCGGGGGTGCGGGATTACTATCAGCAGTACAAGGGGCGGAACGCGACGACGGAGGATTTTGCGCGGGTGATGGAGGCGCATGGGGCTGTTGGCATCCGGGCGCATTTGCAGCAGTGGCTGCGACGGCCGGGTGTGCCGGAGGTGAAGGGGAGTTGGACGTATGACGCGGCGGCGAAGCAGGTGCGGGTGACGCTGCGGCAGGTGCAGAAGGGGGAGGTGTACCGGTTGCCGTTGGAGATTGGGCTGGAAGAGGGGCGGGTGGAAAAAGTGGACTTTTCGGAGCGGGAGCAGCGGTTTGCGTTTGGGGTGGAGAAGGCGCCGGGCGCGGTGGTGCTGGACCCGAACACGTGGGTATTGATGAAGGCGGATTTCGAGAAGCAATAATTTCTCTCATACATTTCTTCGCTTCGCCGATACTATAGGAAACCACATTTTTTCCTAAGGATTCCGATGCGAAGCCAATTGGTGTCGCAGGGCCGTCGTGCCTTGCTGTTTGGGTTGTTTGCGTGCTTGACGGTATGGGGGCAGCGGCTGGACCGCGGACGGGCGGCGCGGATGTTGCAGCGGCCGCATGCCGAGGGGCAGTTCCTGGTGAAGTTCCGCGAGGCGGCGCCGGAGGCGGAGGATTTGGGCCGGTATTCGGCCGGTGGGGTACGGGGGATGGAGCGCGTGGGGGACGTGCATTTGGTGCGGACGAATGGGCGCGGGGCGGCGGTGCTGCAGGCGTTGAGCGAGCATCCAGAGGTGGAGTATGTGGAGCCGGACTACTTGATTACGGTGAGCAAGACGCCGAATGATGCGATGTTCGCGCAGCAGTGGGGGTTGAAGAATACGGTATTGGTGGGGGCCGATGTTTCTGCGCCGGCGGCGTGGGATTACACGACGGGCGGGCGAAAGACGGTGGTGGCGGTGATCGACACAGGCGTGGATTACACCCATCCGGATTTGGCGGCGAATGTGTGGGCGGCGCCGCGTGCGTTTACGTTTACCGGTGCGAGCGGGACGGTAACGTGCCCGGCGGGGACGCGGGGGATTAACGCGATTACGTCGACGTGTAATCCGATGGACGATAACGGCCATGGGACGCACTGCGCGGGGATTATTGGGGCGAGCGGGGATAACACGAGCGGAGTGGTGGGGGTGAACTGGACGGCGTCGATTTTGCCGTTGAAGTTTTTGGGGAACAAGGGGAGCGGGTCATTGAGCGATGCGCTGCGGGCGATCGATACGGCGGTGCAGATTAAGAAGCAGTTCGGGGCGGAGGGGAACGTGCGCGTGATCAGCGCCAGTTGGGGATTTGTGGGGAATTCGCAGGCGCTGGATACGGCGATTGCGGCGGTGAATGCGGCGGATATTTTGTTTGTGGCGGCGGCGGGGAATGACGCGGTGAACAATGACACGACGGCGAACTTTCCGGCGAATACGGCGCAGCCGAATGTGATTAGCGTGGCGGCGACGGACAAGTTTGACGGGCTGGCGACGTTCTCAAATTACGGGACGAAGGTGCACCTGGGTGCGCCGGGCGTGGGCATTACGTCGACGTACTTGAACGGGCAGTATGTGTCGATGAGCGGGACGTCGATGGCGACGCCGTTTGTGGCAGGGGCGGCGGCGCTGTTGCTGTCCAATTGCACGGCGACGACGGCCACGTTGAAGGATCATTTGCTGGCGTCGGTGGATGCGATTCCGACGTTGAATGGGAAGACTTCGACGGGCGGCCGTTTGAATTTGTACAAGGCGATTCGGCGGTGCGCGACGCCTTCGGTAACGCTGGCGGCGACGCCGACGGTGCGGGTGGTGAAAGCCGGGGAGACGGCGGTGTATTCGCTGTTGCCGGCGGCGATGGGCGGGCTGAGCGGGACGGGGACGATTACGGTGACCGGGGCGCCGGCGGGCGTGACATGGTCGCTGGGCGGGCCAGTGACACTGGGCACGGCGGTGAACGCGAATGTGGTGGTGGCGAAGACGGTGGCGGTGGGGACGTATGCGCTGTTGGCGAATCTGGTGGTGGGGACGGGCTACCGGGCGTCCGTACCGCTGACACTGACGGTACAGGCGGCGCCGCAGTTTGGCTTCACGGTGACGGCGCCGACGGCGGCGGTAACGCCGGGCGGGAAGGCCGGGTTGACCATTGCGCTGACGCGGCAGGCGGGCTTCACGGGGGCGGTGACGATTACGCCGGCGGGGTTGCCGGCAGGCGTGACGGCGGCGCCGGTGACGTTTGCCAGCGGGCAGGTTTCGGCGAACATGACGGTGAACGTGGCGACGGCGGCGGCGGCCGGAGCGGTGGCGATGCAGTTGACCGGGACGGGCGGGACACCGGTGGCGAGCGTATCGTTGCCAGCGACGATCACCGTGGCGCGCGCGATGACTCTGACGTTTGGCGCGGCGCAGTATTCGGTGAAGGGTGGGGCGACATCGACGATGGCGGTGACGCTGGCATCGAACGGACCGATACCGGCGTCGTTACGGTTCGCAATTTCAGGATTGCCGGGGCCGAGCGCGGTTAGCATCTACTCTGGCGTGGGCGGGGCGTTTCAATTGATGATTCCGACGCAGGCGGGGTGGGCCGGGAAGACGGCGACGGTGAAGTTGAGCGTGACCGATGGCACGTTGACGGCGGAGGCGACGACGAAGTTGACGGTGACGAATTAGGGCGCTTCCCAGAGGGTGAGCGCGGCTTGGACGGTTTGGCCTTCGGTGACGGTGAGGGTTCGGGCCTGCGCTTCCTCGGCCAACTCGGGCGTGATTTCGCGGGCGTCCATGGTGGCGAGGATTCTGTATTCACCGGGCGGGAGGCCGGAGAAAACGAAGCGGCCCTCGATGTCGGTTAGCGTTTCGCGGGGGCCTCCGGTGATGCGGCGGGTCTCCTCTTTTACCGGCCAAAGGAAGACGGGGACGCCAGGGGCGGGTTTGGCGTCCCGGTTGACGACGCCTCCGATCTGGGCGGCGCGGTCGGAGATAGTGACACGGACGCGGCCACCGCCGCGGAAGGGTTCGACAAATACAGGGAAGCCTTCGGGCGGACGAACAGCTCGCCAGGGGCGGCGGCGTTCGCCGCCCTCGGCTTGTATATTGGCTACGTATTGGGTGGGCCCGACCTGGGCGGTGAACTCCCAGTGGCCGGAGCCGACGATGGCGGTGGGCGTGGGGATCTGCTGGGTGGGCGAGGCGCCGGAGAGATCGTCCCGGCGGGCGAAGAGTTTGACGGGCATCCGCGGGGCGGGGCGGGTTTCGATGAACATGGTTGAGGTGCTGACGACTTGGAGGCCCTGCTGCATGTTCTGGCTGATTTGGAGTTCGGTGAAACCGGAGCCGGAGCCATCGGGATAGCTGAGGGTAATCTCGTAAAAGACTGGGGCGAGGGCGGAGATGGAGTAGGTGCCGCCGCAGGCGCCGGTCACCTTCTTCCGCATGGTTTCCGAGGAAATGACTATGTCGACGGCCGATTGGCGATCGCAGACGATGTTGCCGGAGAGGGTGGCGAGGTTGCCGGGTTCAGGGCGGATGTTGGCGTCGGGCGTGTCGTTGTCGAAGCGGACCTCGTGGGCGATGGCATCGCGCGGTTCGTGGGCTTCGGGGCCGAACTGGGGGAGAAGTCCGGTGCCGTCGTCGAGTTGGTGGGCGGTGGTGCGGACCCAGTATTTGGCGAGTTCGAGACCGGTGATGCGGTAGATGCCGCGGTCGTCGGAGGTGCCTTCGCTCGCGATGCGGAGAGGGAGGCGCGCGCGGTAGGCGACGACTTTGACGCGCGGGATGCCAACGCCGTTTTCATCGAAGACGGTGCCGGTGATGGCGCCCATGCGGTGGAGGCGGAGTTCAGCGAAGAGGGCGGAATCCTTGGAGACTGTAATGGGATGGCCGTGGCCCGTGGGGCGTCGCTGGCCGAAGGCGGCGGGGAGGAAGCCTTCGCGCTGGGTTTGGAGGAGATAGAGGCCGTCGGGGATGCCGGAAAAAGAGAACTGGCCGGAACGGCCGGAGCGGACTTGCCAGTTGCGGAGTTTGACGCCGCTGCCGGGGACGGGTTGGAGATTGACGATGGTCCGCGAGAGGGGCTTGCCTGAGGCCCATTCGAGGACGACGCCTTGGATGACGCCAGCGGGCATGGCGAGAGAAGCGGCGAGGAGGAGAGTGATGCGCATCGTTGGCCCTTGCTAGGGGATGACGCCGGGCGCTGTCATTTCGTGGAAACAATCTCGCGATAAGCTGATTCTTTCCATGCGTATTCTTTTTTTGCTTTTCTTGTCGGCAGTCGCCGGATGGTCGCAGGACCTGGTGGGTTTGTATCTGATGTGGCAGAGTGACCCGTCGACGACGATGACGATCAACTGGGTTGACCTTCATACGGCGAGTCCGCTGGACGTGCATTACCGGCGGGTGGGCGAGACGGCGTGGGCGAAGGCGACGGGAGAGAAGTTTGCGATTGCCGATACGACAATGCAAGGGCGGCGGGTGGAGCTGAAAGGGCTGTTGCCGGACACAAATTACGAGTTCAATATTGGCAAAGGGATTGAGAAGCCCGCGGAGGGTTGGCGGTTCCGGACGATGCCGCGCGACTTGAACCGGCCGGTGCGGTTTGTTTCGGGCGGGGATATGTTTTCGACCCGGATCAAGTTGGACAAGGCGAACAGAAACGCGGCGTCGCTCGACCCGGATTTTGCGTTGATTGTTGGGGATTTGGCGTATGCGAACGGGGTTTCGTCGAACCGGTGGGTGGAGTGGCTGAAGAGTTGGATGCAGGCGGCGGTGAGCCCGGACGGGCGAGTGATCCCGCTGGTGATCGGGATTGGGAATCACGAGGTGAAGGGTGGGTACAACGGCAAAGTTCCCGAGGACGCGCCGTTCTTCTATTCGCTGTTCACGACGCCGCAGCGGCGGGCGTATTATGCGTTGGACTTTGGAGAATACCTTTCGATTCTGGTGCTGGACACGGCGCATACGAACCCGATTCCGGGCGCGCAGGCGGAGTGGCTGGAGAAGGCGCTGGCGGCGCGGAAGAACAAGCAGTTTGTGTTTGTGGGGTACCACTATCCGGCGTATGGAACGACGAAGGCGCCGAAAGGGAAGACGCCGCTCGACGCGGTCCATTCGATTGCGATTCGAGAGAACTGGATGCCGGCGTGGGAGAAGTATGGCGTGACGGCGGTGTTTGAAAACGACCATCACAACTACAAGCGCACACATCGATTGCGGCAGCACAAGCGGGACGACGCGAATGGGATTATCTACCTGGGCGACGGGGCGTGGGGCGTAGAGACGCGGACGGTGCCGGACTTCGCGACAGGGTGGTGGCTGGCGAAGGCCGAGGGGCGCAATCACGTGTGGGAAGTGAAGATTCGCAGCAACGGAACGTCGACGATCCGGGCGGTGGATATCGACGGGAAAGAGTTCGATAAGGTGGAGATTTTGACGCCGCGGACTAAGCCTGTCGAGTAGGAATGGTCCAGAGGTAGGCGGGGTAGGGATGGGTGTTGTCGACACGGTCCGGCTTCCAATCGCGGAGGCCGTTGAACTGATAGGCGACGACGCGGGTGCCGGGCTTGAGGTCGCTCATGAGCTTTGGTTTGAGCTTGGCCATGACGGCGGTGTAGAGGTACATGAAGACGACGGTGGCGGGACGGATGTCGGCTTTGAAGAGATCCTGCTCGATGAATTTGACGCGGCGGGAGACGCCGGCCTTCTTGGCGGCGGCGCGGGCTTCGAGGACGCGATGGCCTTCGATTTCGATGCCGACGCCGCGGGCGCCGAAGTGCTTGGCGGCGTAGATGAGCACGCGGCCGTCGCCGGAGCCGAGGTCGTAGACGGTATCGCGCGGGGTAACGCCCGCCATGCGGAAGAGGGTGTTCATGACTTCGTCGGGTGTGGGAACCCAGGGGACATCGCCCTTGCTTTCCTCGTATTGCGCGAGGGCCGGTGTGACGATGAGAGGCAGGAAGGCGCGACGATGCATTCGCTCATTATCGCTGAGAGAGCTTTGCTAAATGGCCGTTAAATCGGGTTCGGGCGTCTCGACAGGATCGCGGATTTGCCGATTAATGGGAAAAGGAGACCGACCCATGACGATACAAAAACGAATTTTGCAGACGGCGGGAGTGCTGATCTGTGCGGCCGCCGCGTTCAGCCAGAGGCCAGCGCCGTCGCTGGGGAGCCCATTGCCGGGACTATCGACGGAGGACGTGGCGCTGTTTGAAGCCGGGAAGGCGGACTTCCTGGATGTGGAGGGGCCAGCCGATGGATTGGGACCGGCGTTCAATGGGCGGAGCTGCGCGGAGTGCCATTCGGTGCCGGCGATTGGAGGGATTGGGAATCAATCGGTAACGCGGGCGGGGCGAACGGTGCAGGGGCGTTTTGTGGAGCCCGATGGGGGCAGCCTGATTCACAAGTTTTCCTTGCCCGACCACAAGTGCCAGCCGCTGGTGCCGGCGAATGCGACAGTGGTGGCGACGCGCATTCCGCTGGCGATTTTTGGCGATGGGTTGATTGAGGCGATTCCGGACGCGACGATTCAGGCGCAGGCCGATAACGCGGGGCGGAACCCTGATGGGATTCGCGGGCGCGTGGCGCTGGTGCGGGACCCGGCGTCGGGCTTGCAGCGGGTGGGGCGGTTCGGCTGGAAGGCGCAGCAGGCGACGCTGTTGGGGTTCGCCGGGGACGCGTATCTGTTCGAGATGGGGATTACGAACGACCTGTTCCCGAACGAGGCGGCGAGCGGGATTCCGGCCAATGTACTGGCCGCTTGCGACAGCGTGGCCGATCCGGAGGACAAACCGGATTCGGTGACTGGACGGCGCGGGATCGACAACTTCGCCAACTTCATGCGGCTGCTGGCGCCGCCGGCGCGGCTGCCGGGGAACGATGCGGCCGCACGGGGGGAAGACCTGTTCCAGGCGATCGGCTGCGCGGCTTGTCACCGGCCAGTGATGCAGACGGGGCCGAGCGCGACGCCGGCATTGGACCGGCGGCCAGTGGCACTCTACTCCGATCTGCTGTTGCACGACATCGGGACCGGGGACGGGATTGCGCAGGGCGCGGCCGGGCCGAACGAGATGCGGACGCCGCCGCTGTGGGGGTTGCGACTGCGGAAGCAGTTACTGCACGACGGCAGCGCCCTGAACGTGGAGCAGGCGATCGCGCAGCACGGTGGCGCGGCGGGGCGCGTGCGGGAGCGATTCCGGGGGCTTTCGCCGCGGGATCATCAAAGTCTACTGGAGTTTCTGGGGACGTTGTAGCGCTGCGCCGTTTCACCCGTTTTGCATCCGGGGCTGGGGGCTTTCCCCCGGCCCTAGATGCTCAGAACGGGGCAATGAGAGCGGCGAATGAGGTCGTGCGCGCCGGTACGGAGCCGGCCGAGGAGACCCTGGGTTTTGCCGCGGCCAATGATGAGGAGATCGGCGTTGGCGGATTTGAGATCATCGAGAATGGCGTCGTTGACGTCTGCGCCGGTGACGATTTCGACGGGCGCCGAGATGAGCGCGCCGGCAGCCAGCGCGGCGTATTCCTTGCGGCGCGTCTGGGCCTGCACCTCCCATTCGATGTTGGCGAAGCCAGCGGCCAGTCCGAACGAGGGCAGGGCGTGGATGACACGGAGCGACGCGCCGATGCCCGCGGCGAATTGACTGGCGGCGGTGAGCACACCGGCAGACGCTTCGCTGAGATCGACGGCACAGACAATGGTGTGCGGCAGTGCCTTGTATTCAGGCAGCTCGGCGGCGTGGGCGGAGGTGAGGACGGGGCTTTCGGTATCGTGCAGAACGCCGGCGGTAATGGAGCCTAAGAGGAGTTCGCGGTATCGGGTCCGGCCGTGGGTGGGCATGACGATGAAGCCGGGCGCGGCGGTTTTGGCGGCGTCGACAATTTCATCGACGGCGTGTCCGATGCGGAAATCCCGATCGACAGCGAGCCCGCGGAAGGCGTCCTCCTGGTAGTGATCGAGCTTGCCTCGCAGTTCCTCCATGATCGTCGCCAAGTGGTGTTCGAGCGGTGCGAATTCGGAGGCAATCCGTACCGATTCCACGACGTGCAGGATGGTGACCTTCGCGTCGAAGCGGCGGGCAAGAGCCGTGACGAGGGGGACCATCGCCTCGCAACGGGGAGAGAAGTCGGTGGGAAAGAGTATGTGTCGCACGGCCATCTACGTGCAGGTGAAGGGCCAAAGGAACGCGCTTCATCGTCATCGTGACGTAACAATCCGGCGCTACGATGGGAGGCTCCTCCCGGGTTCTTTCGAATGTTTAGCGAACTATCTTTGCTCTCCAGTTCCTTCCTGTTTTTCGCGCTGGCGTTGGCGCTGAGTTTTGAATTTGTAAACGGCTTTCACGATACAGCGAATGCTGTGGCGACGGTGATTTATACGAACTCTCTGCGCTCGACTCATGCGGTAGTGTGGTCGGGGATCTGGAATTTCTTGGGCGTGCTGTCGTCGGGCGGCGCGGTGGCGTTTGGAATTCTGGCGTTGTTGCCGGTGGAATTGATCCTGAACGTGGGATCTGCGGCAGGGTTTGCGATGGTGTTTTCGTTGCTGTTGTCGGCGATTATCTGGAACCTGGGCACGTGGTACCTGGGGCTGCCGGCGTCGAGCTCGCATACACTGATTGGTTCGATTCTGGGCGTGGGGATGGCGAACGCGATGTTACGAGGCGGCGGTTCGTTTGGCGATGGCGTGAATTGGGGGAAGGCGCGGGAGGTGGGTTTGTCGTTGCTGGTTTCGCCGCTCTTTGGCTTCGCGGCGGCCGGACTGCTTTTGCTGGCGATGAAGTTGGTGGTGCGTCGGGCGGAGTTGTACCGGGAACCGGAAGCGGGAAAGACGCCGCCGTTGTGGGTGCGTTCGATCCTGATTCTGACGTGCACGGGGGTGAGTTTCGCGCATGGGTCGAACGACGGGCAAAAGGGAATGGGGCTGCTTTTGCTGATTCTGATTGGCATTTTGCCAGGGACGTATTCGGTGAATGTGGGGCTGGACGGGGCGGGGCTGGCGCAGGCGGTGACAGCGACGGAGATAGTCGGCCGCGGTTATCGGGAGAAGGCCCGCGGGGCCGTGGTGAGCCAGGCGGAGGCGAGCGTGGAGGTTTCCAGCCATTTGAAGACGCATGGTCAGGCGACGGAGCGGACCTACGCGGCGTTGGCGAAGTTGACGGACGATATTGGCGAGGCGTTGCGCGGGCGGGGATCGATGGGCGAAATTGCCGCGGCGGAGCGGGGACGGCTGCGGAGCAACGTTTATCTGGTGACGGAGGCGATGGCGCAGATGGACGCAGCGGGGACGGCGGAGCCGCGGGCGGAGTTGCAAAAGCTGGTGCGCTATATCCCTGTGTGGGTGAAGTTGGCGGTGGCGCTGGCGCTAGGGTTGGGGACGATGAACGGGTGGAAACGAATTGTAGTGACGGTGGGCGAGAAGATTGGCAAGACGCATCTTTCCTACGCGCAGGGAGCGTCGGCGGAGATGGTGGCGGCGTTGACGATCGCGGCAGCCGATATCGGCGGATGGCCGGTGAGCACGACGCACGTGCTGTCGTCGGGCGTGGCCGGGACGATGGCCGCGAACCATTCGGGGCTGCAGATGAACACAATGCGGAACCTGCTGCTGGCGTGGGTGCTGACGCTGCCGGTGTGTGTGTTTCTGGGCGCGATGCTGTTCGCGCTGGGGATCAATATTGTGGTGAGTCTGGGGTTGCGC